>JALWDV010000546.1 GCA_027036755.1 Anaerolineae bacterium | reverse complement strand
CCGCTGGATTGCAAATCTGTCGGGCAGATGGTCATCTCCCTCCCCCGAACACGAGCGCAGCGAGTATCGGGGGAGGGGCGGGGTGGGGCCAAAGGGAGGACGGGAGGAGTGAAATCTCCCCCTTTTCTCTTGTGGGTTTTAAGTTTGGAATTGCTGAACCGAGCCTGAACGCCCGACCGAACACTGATTACTGAAACACTGAACACTTGCTCCCATGCTCATCGCCCGAGTCGTCGGCACGGTGGTCTCCACCGTCAAACATCCATCCTTTCGTAACTACAAACTGCTGGTGGTGCAGCCTTTGCACGCCGCGGGCCAGGAGGACGCGCGGGATTTCGTGGCGCTGGATGTGGCCCACGCGGGCATCGGGGATGTGGTGTTGGTGAATCAGGAAGGCGGCGGGGCGCGGGAGGTGCTGAATAATCCTCATGCGCCGGTCATTTCCCTCATCGTCGGCGTGCTGGATTCGGTGGAGATGCGGGACTGACGCCATTTTGCCATCATCTTCCGATCTTGCGTATACTAGGCCGTGTCCATGATTTACGCATCATCTCAACCTTTGCACGCTCCAACGACATTATGACTCACGATCATCATCACAATCGCCCGCAGGCTGATCCTGCGCCGCGCAATATCACCATCGACCGTCCCAACCAGCTTCTCATCATCGAATGGGAGGATGGCGCTTATTGCGAATACCCTCTGCCCGGCATTCGCTACATCTGCCCCTGCGCGGAGTGCCGGGGCGGTCACGAGCACATGGGCAAGCCCATTCCGCCCGAAGACATCTTCAAGACTCCGCCGCCCGGGGTCTCCACCGAGTTGGTCGATGTCAAGCTGGTGGGCAATTATGGCATCCAGTTTTTCTGGGCGGATGGTCACAACGCGGGCCTGTACACCTGGAAGATTTTGCGTCCGCTTTGTCCCAGGATGAGGCGTTGACGAGGCTGGCTGTTTTCGATGCGCCAATCTCACTGCACGAGCGGTTTTTGAGAGGTTTTTTGTTATGATTATCGAAGATGGCGACGGCAAATCGCCCGAACGCCCCAAACGCGTGCTTACGCCGCTTCCGTTCGAGGGAGAATTCCATCTCACTCAGGCGTTTGGCGAAAATCCCCATCTCTACCGCCGTTTGAATCTGCCCGGCCATAATGGATTGGATTGGGGCATGCCCGAGGGAGAGGAGATTCTGGCCGTGGATGAGGGATTCGTCATCCGGGTGGAGGAGCGCCCTGAAGGCTTTGGCAAGCATGTCAAAATCCAACATAAGTGGGGACAGACCCTTTACGCCCACCTCAGCGAATTCAAGGTGGTGATGAACCAGCCGGTCAAGCAGGGGGATGTCATCGGGCTTTCGGGCAATACGGGCTTCAGCACGGGTCCGCACCTGCATTTTGGCATGAGGGTCAAGCCGTATGATCTGAGCGATGGCTGGTATGGCTACACCAATCCCCAACGTTATCTGCAATGGCCCGAAGCGGGCGTCATCGCCACTGCGCCCTCATTGGCCACGGGCGATGATGTGGCGGCGCTGGCTTTTCAGTTGCAGGAGGCCCAGATGCAGGGGGACTTGTGGGAGGAGAAGATCGTCGAACTGCTGGAGCGTTATCTGCCCGGCCAATTGCCCGAGGATGCTGATCCCATGATGGTGCTGGAGAAGCTGCTGGCCGCCTGGGCCGAGGAGTTGGAGCAGTTGCGGCGGGAGACCATCGCCGGGGTTTTCGACGTTTAGGCTGTTGACGGAGGCTGGATTGAGCACGTCACAAGTTCCTCGCAGGATCGTCGTCAAGCTGGGCACCAGCGTGCTCACCGCGGGCACGCCCCATCTCAGTCGTCCCAGGCTCATCGATCTGGTGCGGCAGTGCGCCCGGCTGCGCGAGGAGGGCGTGGAGATCATCGTCGTCAGCTCGGGCGCTATGGCCGCGGGCAAGGAGCAGATGGGATTTCCGGATCTGCCCCCGGATGTGCCGGCCAAGCAGATGTTGAGCGCGGTGGGGCAGCCGCGGCTGATGGGGATTTATCAGCAGTATTTCGAGATTTACGGCATTCCCGTGGCGCAGATGCTGCTCACCCGAGAGGATTTGCACCTGCGGCGGCGTTATCTCAACGCCCGCCAGACCCTGGCCGCGCTGTTGGCGCATCGGGTCATCCCCATCGTCAATGAAAACGACACCGTCACCGCGGAGGAGATCCGCGTGGGCGATAACGACAATCTTTCGGCCATGGTGGCCACGCTGGCCGAGGCGGATCTGCTCATCCTGCTCACCGATCAGCAGGGCCTCTTCACTGCGGACCCGCGCACCGATCCCAACGCCCGGCTCATCACTGAGGTGCGGGAGATCGATGACGAAATTCTGGCCAGCGCGTCCGGGTCGGGCACGGCGCTGGGCACCGGCGGCATGACAACCAAGCTCCAGGCAGCGGAGACCGCGACGCGCGGGGGCGCTATGGTGGTCATTGCTTCGGGCGATGAGCCGGATGCGCTGCTGCGATTGGCCCGGGGCGAGGCTCTTGGCACCCGATTTCTTGCCCGGGCCAGCGCTCCCGAGAGCCGCAAGCGCTGGCTGCTGGCCGGATACACCTCGTCGGGGCGGCTGGTGGTGGATGCCGGCGCGGTGCAGGCGCTGCGCCAGCGAGGGAGCAGTCTGCTGCCCATCGGCATTGCGGGCGTGCAGGGCGATTTTCAGCGAGGCGACACTGTGGGCGTTTTCACGTCCGCGGGCCGGGAGATCGCCCGGGGCATGGTGCGATACCCCGCTGATGACGTCCGCCGCATCGCCCGTCATCACTCAGATGACATCGAGGCGATTTTGGGGTACACTTACGGCCCCACGGTCATTCATCGCAATGATCTGATTTTGCTCTAGACGATGTTATGCGCTTTGGCCTCGTCAAATCGAGTTTTTACGTCATTCACGTTGGAATTCGCCGCTGATAACGCGGATGCGACAGATTTTCGCTGATTTTTTCCAGGTGCGACACCCCTGGAGCGCCAGTGCAACAATCTGCTCCAACCAAATTGGACTCATCTCGTAACTACTAAGGTAGGCCTGCTGAGCCAACGTTCAAGACAATGTTCGTCAGTTTTGCAGCCCTGGCCGCTGGACTTGGCCCCCACCCCGGCCCTCCCCCGCCAGTCGCTTCGCTCCTTTGCAGGGGAGGGAGCCGCTGGTTTGCAAAGTTTTTTGC
>JALWDV010000545.1 GCA_027036755.1 Anaerolineae bacterium | reverse complement strand
CCTTGAAAATAAGTTCTTCACGTCATTTCGAGGGAGCGCAGCGACCGAGAAATCCCCTTGCTAACGAGGAGATTTCTCCTCCCTACGGTCGTCGAAATGACGTAACAAGGGAGTTTCATCGGTATCGTCGCGGGCGGGCCCGCTGTTGGACTGCTTCGCAAATAGCATGATCGTTGGTTGCTGAAGGTTGGCAAAGTCCACGTTGGGCGCGCTTGCAACGGGCGTGATGCGTAATGCGTAATGCGTGAGGTCGTTCCGTTACGCATCACGAATCACGCATTGCGGGCCTGGCATCTCGCGCCGCCCTATCCACAGCGAAAACGACCTTGGCAGTTGCGTCACTTCAAGAAAAAAAGAGGCCGCCAGGTTGTGGCGTCGGCAGCCTCTTTTTTCGTGTGTGCGTGTGGAGAGTTATCAGATGAAGACGATCTGTGCGCCTTCGGCCATTTCAAGGAATTCCATGGCCCCGACGACGCCATCCACTTCGTCGACCAGATCGCTTTCTTTCAATTCCATCATATCCATGGCCATGCGGCAGGCCCAGATGTTGCCGCCTGCGTCGTGGATCATCTCCAGGAATTCGCCCACGGGGGGCATGTCGATCTTCTCCAGCCCCTTGTGCATCATCCTGGTGGCCATGGGCGTCATGCCTGGGATGGCGGCGATGAAGTTGGGCATGCCGGTGGCGGGATTGCCCATGGGCACGAATTTGAGCTTGTTTTGCTTTTCTTTGTGGATGATGTCCATGCCCCAAAAGGTGAAGAACATCTCCACCTCGATGCCCATCATCAGGCCCGCGTTGGCCAGAACCAGGCCCGGATAGGCCATGTCCAGCGTGCCTTTGGAGCAAATGATTGCCAGTTTGCGTTCTTCATTGTCCGACATGAGGTTGCCTCCGTTTCTATGTGTGTGTGGTTAGATCGTCGCATTCGCGTCATCCGCGGCGAATTCTGTTAGATGCAGCCTTTGGGCTTGCTCATGCCCGCGAGTTTGGCGATCTTGCCCGCGGGGCCTTTGGGGAAGAGCTTGTACAGCTCCTTGGTGGGCACGCCCGATTGCTTGGTGATGCGGCGCAGGGAGGGCATTTCGCCGTTCTTGGCGAACTCATCCCGCACGTAGTTGATGACCTGCCAGTGGCGGTCGGTGAGTTCGAGACCCAAGTCCTGGGCGAAGAGCTCTGCCACTTCGGGCGTCCAGTCGTTGGGGTCGGCCAGATAGCCGTCTGCGTCCAGGTTCAGGTCTGCTAATGTCGTCATGGTGCAACTCCTTTGGTTGTGAAAAGTGTGAGTGTGGTTGTGGGTTGATTTTATCGGCCAGAGGTGACTGCTAAGGTAGTTGGCCCCAATCGTCCTCTTTTGCCACGAAGACACGACGGAAACGAAGACACGAAGTCATTCAAAAAAGATTTTATCCGTGTTTCCTCCTATCCGTGTCGAGTGACCAGGGCTACGTTAGCAGTTACGGCCAGAGTCGGGGAGGGGTTACGAAGTGCGGTTGCCGTTGGTTGATGGCGGGGTGATGTTGCCCATGGCCCGGAGCAACGTCATGGTGCGGGCCAGCCCCAGGCGCATCTGCGGGTCCCGCATCTGCTTGATCAGGCCCAGGTATGAGATGTCCAGCTCGTCGTCGGGGGTGTTCACCGCTTCCTGGGTGGAATCGGTCAGTTTTTGCACCAGCAGCATGATCTCGGGTTGGGTCATGCTGCGCACGGTGGTGAGGATGGTGACCACGTTGTCGCCCAGGGCCCGCACGTCCTCGGGCCCGAAGGCCGCCATCACGTTATCGGCCATGTATTTGAGCTCGGGCAGCACCGCGAAGTAGCCTTTCTTCTCCATCTCCTGCATCTGGTCGGTGGCTGTCAGGAAGGCGTCGTTGGCGATGGGGGTCAAATCCTGCACCAGGTCGTTGACGCTCTCCAGTTGATCCAGCATGGTCTCGAAGTTGTGCAGGTTGGCGGCCAGACGTTTGAGGAAGGCCAGGATGTCTTCGAGCTGGACGTAGGGCTCGATCTCCTCCAGCTCCTCCACCGTCACGTTGGACATCTCCATGACGATGGGCGTCAGGTCATCCTTGAGCTCATCCCATTCCTGCTGACGCTGGCGCTGCTCCAGCACATAATCGGTCAGCACCGCCATCTGCTCGGTCAGGGCGTCGATCTTGGCGTTGAGGGCATCCAGTTGGGTCTGCGTTTGCTGATCCATTGCGACCTCCTACAGCCATTTGCCGGCCATGCTCATCTCGGCGGTGACGGGCATGGGCTTGCCTTTGAGCAAGATGTTCCAATACATCCAGCGGAAGATCATCTTGCCCCAGTGGTTCATGCGGGATTCTTGCAGCAACGAGAAGGGGCCGATGCCGGGCAGGGGATATTTACCGGGCAGGGGCTCGACATCATAATTGAAATCGATGAGGAAGCCCTTGCCAAAGCCCGATTCGATGTAGCAGTTGGCGTGACCGTCCCAGGTGGGCAGCAGGTCCAGGCCATCGATGTAGCGCAGGAAGTTTTCGAGGAAGACCTCGCCCTCAAAGTGGGCCACCGATCCGGCCTTGGAGCTGGGCAGGTCTGTGGCGTCGCCCAAAACGAAGACGTTATCGAAGTGCTTGGCCTTGAGGGTGTATTTTTCCGTGGGCACGAAATTCAGCTCGTCGCCAATGCCCGAACGCTCGATGACTTCGCTGCCCATGATGGTGGGGATGCTGATCAGCAGGTCGTAGTCCACCGTGCGCTCGTCGTAGGAGATGAGCTTGCGCCCGTCGGGATCCACCTCGCCCGTGTTGAACTCGGTGACCAGCTTGATGTTCTTTTCTTCCAGGATGTTGCCCAGGATGGAAGCGGCCCGGGGTTTGGTGAAAGCCCCGTCCAGCGGCGTCACCATCACCAGCTCCACCTTATCCCGCAGGTTGTGCTCGTGGAAGAACCAATCGGCCAGGAACATGAATTCCAGGGGGGCCACCGGGCACTTGATGGGCATTTCGGTGATGTTCAGCACCAGACGCCCGCCCTGCCAGGTGCGCAGCTTCTTGGAAAGGGCGATGGCCCCGTCCACGGTGTAGAAATCGAAGATGCTCTTGCGCCATTCGTGTTCGGCCAGGCCCGGCGTCTCCTCGGGCGCAGTGTGCGAGCCGGTGGTGATGATGAGGTAATCGTAGGGCAACGTGCGGTTGTTCTTCTTGATCCGCACCTGGTTCTTGTCAGGCTCGATGACTTCGATCTCTGACAGGATGAGCTCGACCCCGCGCGGCATGTAGCGCCGCCGGGAGCGCATCACATCCTGCTTGCCCTTGTAGATGCCGAAGGGGATGAAGAGGAAGCCCGGCTGGTAAAAGTGGCGATCATCCCTGTCCACGACTGTAATCCGCCATTCATCGGGGTCCAGCTCTTGATGCAGTTTGTTGGCGACAAGCGTGCCCGCGGTGCCGCCGCCCAGGATCAATATGCGTTTCATGGGAAGATGCAACTCCTTTCTATGAGTGTGTGGTGGTGGTGGTGTGTGTGGTGGTGTGTGTGAAAGGCTTGGTGGGGGCGCTCAAATCCTCGCCAGCTCGGCGATTTCATCGAAGCGCTTGATGAGCTGATTGCGCTCGGTGGCGATGAAGGAGAGCACGTCGGCGATGCGCTGCACGTAGGGCAAAAGCTCCCGCCGCTGTTCGGGCGAGATGCGAAAAACCTCGTCCACGTGCTCGTCGATGAGGGAGGGCGGAATCTCCAGGAAGTCGGCGATCTTCTCAACCTCTTCGGCAGGCGGCGGCCAGTCTTCGGGAGCGATGCCGCCCACGATCAACATGCCCTTGATCTCCACCCCCACGCGGATGAGACCCCGGGCGCAAAGCAGGCCCAGATGACTGCGCTCGAAGCTGGGCTGCAAGCGGGGGTCGCCCGCCATGGCCACCCAATGCTCCAGGCAGCGCTGATGCGCCCGCGGCGACGATTCCGCCGCGACGAACAGCCCGCAGGCGTTGCTGGGCCGGGTGATAGGATTACCGGTCATGTCGGTGACGATCATCATCACGCCCAGCAGGTCGGCATAGGTGTCCTGGATGAGCTGCACGCATTCCAGAGGAAAGACGCGGCGGGCCTCGTTGTCGGCGCTGATCGGATGCGGCGCGTCGTTGGGGCTGAACGCCCGGGCCTGAGCCGCCGCGCTCCGCTTCCACAACCACACCTCGATCTGCTCCCGGGGAAAGCGCCACTGATTGCCCACCTTGATGGCGGGAATGCGCCCGCTATCCGCCATGCGATAGATGGTGGTGCGGTCCACCTTGAGGATTTCCTGCAACTGTTTGGTGGTCAACAATTCTTCTGCCATACGATCATCTCACATGAACGTCAGATCGAGATATGTGCGGATGTTGCACACAGCATAGCATATAATGCACTCGAAAGATATGATCTAGATCACATCGAAGTAACTTTTAATGCACAGAATGTGCAACCTCTGCAACAAATCCATCTTTCTGCACGCCCATCACACACTGCCCCCTCCATTCCCGGTAATCGACACTCCCACTTCTGACGGTGGCGTGATAAAATAAGGCATGGTTCACATCGTCCTTCCTGCATCTTTACAATTTCACATAGTCGACGCCTGGCAAAGCACGTCAAACGTAAAGCGTCAAACGTAAAAACGTGGCGAAACAGGCTCTTTTCGACGTTTGACGTATGACGTTTGACGGAGAAATTGTAAAGATGGCTTTGAATGAGAATGAACCATGCCTAAAATAAGAAACGATTGAACTGATCCCAACCCCAACGCCAAAGGAGGAATGAAATGCCCGTTAAGGAACCCATCGAGGAAGAATATCTGGACGTCTTCCAAAACATCGAAGCCGCCATTGTCTCCGTCTACAAAGTCGAACCCAGGCTGGACAACTGGGATGTGGAAAGCGCCATCGACGCCCTCGTCCGTCAATATCAGGCCGAATGGCGTGGCAAGGAAGTGCGCCCCGCCCGCCTCAACAGCGAACTCAAACGCGATGTCTACGATCAGGTGCGCACGATGTGTGAATGGCGACTGGGACGCACGGTGCTTGAAACCGATGACGGCGAGCCGCTTCCGCTTCCGGTCGAGCCCCTCACACTGGAAGAATTGGTCGCCATCCTCAAGCGCATCCGCAAATCGATTCGCTTCTGGCATAAAAAAGGAGGACGCCGCGGTTATCTGGACTTCATCAGTCAGTTCATAAAGTAAACGAGCGTTTGCAGGGGATGCGATTCTGGCGTTTGCCTACCTCATCGCGGGGCAAAGACTTCGGAGGTCTCGTCCAGACCTCCGAAGTCTACGACGGCGCGCCACCACACCCCCTGAAAAACGGTTCAACCCGTCGCCCAATGTTGCGAGAGACTTCCTGTTGCTTACAGCAATCCCAAATTCATGCGGCAGTGGCGCGCATCCCTCAGACCTCGGAGGTCTGCGCAGACCTCCGAGGTCTCACGCAGGGGGCCAACAATGACGAGTACACGAAGGCCCAAATGATTGTATGGTTTGTTATGATAATGCGCCGCGCCGGATGTGCGATCCGGCGCATTTTTCCTACTCAACCCGCCGGATCACATATCCGGCTGGGCGCAAGCGCAAGCAGCCAACGCTACAACAACTTACGCCTCCTTGCACTAGAAAACGCATCGCCCTGAAGCGTGTATTGATCCGCCACAGGCTTCACCACCTCACCGATCTCTCTGCTTTCTGCATTTCCAACTGCGCCCGGCATCACTTACAATTAGGAGAAGCAACCCACATCCTGTCCCAGACGTAAAACTGTTCACCGAACACCCGCATTCTTTCATCTCGCGTAACTACTAAGGTCTCATCACCACTTTTTGCCACGAAGACACGAAGGATAACGAAGGCACGAAGTGTTTTCTTTATTTTTCCCTTCGTGTCTTCGAAAAACTTCGAGACTTCGTGGCTTTTTGAGGCTTAAAGTCAAGTACGTTAGCAGTTACCATCCCGCCATCGCTCCGCACCCCCATTTATGAAACGAATCCTCACCAAGAAAGCCGAAGCCATTCTTCACCAGGAACGAGACCTGCTGGCCCGTCTCGAAGTCGCGGCCGCCCGCCTGGACGCGCCCGACAACGACCTGCACGTCATCGCCCGGGCCCGTCAGCAACTGGACAACCTCTTCCTGCTGGCTGTCATCGGCGAATTCAACAGCGGCAAATCCGCCTTCATCAACGCCCTGCTGGGCGGGCCATATCTAAAAGAAGGCGTCACCCCCACCACCAGCCAGGTCACCGTCATCGCCTGGGGGTCCGAACAACGCATCGTGCAACTGGAGCCCTACCTGCAGCGGCTCGAACTGCCCGTGGCGTGGTTGAAAGACATCAACATCGTCGACACCCCTGGCGTCAACGTGGTCATCCAGCAGCACGAAGAACTGACCCAGGCCTTCATTCCCCGGGCCGATCTGGTGCTGTTCGTGGCCTCGGCCGACCGGCCCTTCAGCAAAAGCGAACGGGAATTTCTCACCTTCGTGCGAGATTGGGGCAAGAAAATCATCTTCATCATCAACAAACTGGATATCCTGCCCGACGAAGACGCGGTGACCAGAGTCGTCGATTACGTGCGGGAGCAGGCCCAGGAGCTGCTGGGCGTCAGCCCCATGATCTTCCCCATCTCGGTCAAATGGGCCCAGGAAGCCAAATTCAACCCCAACCGGCCCGGCGCCGCCTCATTGCTGGAAGCCTCGCGCTTCGCGCCCCTGGAAAACTACATCCTGCAACGACTGGATGAAAAAGAGCGGCTGCGGCTGAAGCTGGAAAGCCCCCTGGGCGTCGCCCAGCGCCTGGTCGAAGGCTACCAGGCCGAAGTGCGCGAACGATTGGCGCTGCTGCAAGACGATCTCAAAACCATCGAGCACATCGACGAGCAGCTCGACGCCTATCAGGCCGACATGCGCCACGACTTCGAATTTCGCCTCAACCGGGTGGATAACATCCTGCTGGAGATGAGGGCCCGGGGCGACGCCTTCTTCGAGGAAACCATCCGCCTGGGCCGCTTTCTTGACTTGATGAACGCCGCGCGGCTCAAGGCCGCCTTCGAAGAACAAGTCATCGCCGACACGCCCCACCGCATCGAGCAAGAGGTGAACGAGCTGGTGGATTGGATGGTGGATCGCAACTATCGCCAATGGCAGGCCATCACCAGCTACCTCAACCAGCGCGCCCAGGAACACGGCGACCGCATCGTGGGGCGAGTGGGAGGCGAATTCGACCTCAACCGCCAGCGACTCCTCACCTCGGTGGGCCGCGCGGCCCGCGAAGCCCTGGCCAGCTACGACAAAGCGGCCGAGGCCCGCAAACTCACCCAATCGGTGCAGACCTCGCTGGCCGCCATGGGCATGGTGCAGGTGGGCGCGCTGGGCCTGGGAGCCATCCTGGTGCACATCTTCACCCGGGCGCTGGACCCCCTGGGCGTCATCGCCGCGGGCGGCGTGGCCATCGCCGGCCTCTTCATCCTGCCCGCGCGGCGTCGGGCCGCCAAGCGCGATCTCGAAGCCAAAATCGAAGAGATGCGCCGCGACCTGCACGCCGCCCTCCAACGTCAATTCGAAGAGGAACTGGCCCGGTCGGTGCAAGAAATCAGCGAAGCCATCGCTCCCTACACCCGCTTCGTGCGCACCGAACAGAGCAAACTGCTGGCCGTGCAGAATGAGCTGGCGGAGATAGAACGCGGCCTCTTCCAGCAGCGAGACGCCATCACGCGACTTTGATGCGTCCATCCAGTGAGCGCTTCGCGCCCGCCGCCAACGCCGGGGGATGAAGTCCCCCGGCTAGAAACAGCGCCCCTCCGGGGCTAGCCGGATTATGAACATTGACAAAATAATTCGGTTATAGGCCCGGGGCGCTTCGCGCCCGCCGCCAACGCCGGGGGATGAAGTCCCCCGGCTAGAAACAGCGCCCCTCCGGGGCTAGCCGGATTTATCCGGCGCTGTTCTGTAGCCCGGCGACTTCATCGCCGGGCGGACATGGCAAACGCCACAACGCCTGATTAAATGGATGCGCATCACCGGCCTCCGCATCGCCGCAAGCACCCCGTAATCCCCTCCAAGCCTCCCTTTCGCCCCAGCCCGACCCTCCCCCGCGATACTCGCTGCGCTCGTGTTCGGGGGAGGGAGATGACCATCCGCCAAACAGATTTGCCGACCGGCTGGCTCCTCCCCTGCAAGGCTCCAGCCGAAGCGGAGGAGCCTGGGAGGGGGCCATGATAAATTCGCCCGATGACACGCCCCACCGTCGCCCAAATGCTCTCCTTCGCGACCAGCGAGCTGACCCGCGCCGGCGTCGATACGCCCGGGCTGGACGCGGAGCTGCTGCTGGCCCACGCGTTGGGGGTGCAACGCGCGTGGCTGCTGGCGCATCCCGAGCAGTCCCTTTCGCCCCAACAAGAGACGACCTTTCGGGCGTTGCTGGCCCGCCGCGCGGCCCGCGAACCCCTGGCCTACATCACGGGCCGCCGCTGGTTTTACGACATCGAACTTTATGTCACGCCACAGACGCTCATTCCCCGGCCCGAAACCGAGGAGCTGGTGGAGCGGGCCCTGGCCTGGCTGCAAGAGCGTCCCCGTGCCATCGTCGCGGACATCGGCGCGGGCAGCGGGGCCATCGCCCTCACCCTGGCCAAGCACGCGTCGTCAGATGTGCGCATCTACGCCACCGACATCAGCGCCGGGGCCCTGGAAGTCGCGCGGCAAAACGCCCGGCGTCTGGGCCTGAGCCATCGCGTCATCTTTCTGCAAGGCGACCTGCTGACGCCCCTGCCCCGGCCGGTGGACTTGCTGCTGGCCAATCTTCCTTACGTGGCCCAGCGAGACGCGGCGACTCTGGCCCCCGAAGTGGCGCAATATGAACCCGCGCAAGCCCTGTTCGGCGGCCCCGCGGGCCTGGATTTGATCCAGCGGCTCATGGCCCAGGCCCCCTCCCGCCTCCGCCCCCATGGCGTCATCCTGCTGGAGATCGGGTATGATCAGGGCCAGGCCGTCATGGCGCTGGCGCAGCGTCAGTTTCCCCGAGCCCGCATTCGCATTCACAAAGACCTCTCCGGCCACGACCGGATTTTGGAGATAAGCGCCGCATCATGATCAAACTTTTCGTAAGCGACCTGGACGGAACTCTGGTCGATCACACCGGCCACATCGCCGAAGAAGACATCGAAGCCCTGCGTCGGGCCCGCAAACTGGGCGTGAAAGTGGTGATCGCCACGGGCCGCATCCCCGGCACCATCGATGATTTTCTCGATCTGCTGGAGGTGCAGGAGGACGAACCCGTGGTGGGCGGCCAGGGCGCGGTCATCGCGCTGCGAGATGGCCGCATCCTGCACACGCTGACCATTCCCCGCGAGGTGGCGGAGGAGGGCGCGATCATCGCCCGGGAGCAAGGCGCGGTTCCCGTCTTCTACACGCCCGACGCCATCCTCATGGAGCGCGTCGCCTTCTCGCCCGAAGAGGACGCGTACTGGCTGGGCAAAACCCTGCGCTACGATCCCGACGCCCTGGCGCATCTCGACGGCGAATTCATCAAGCTGCTGGCGGCCCAGCCCGATGCGTCGCGCGCGGCCGACCTGCTGGCCGCATTCCAGGCCCGCCTGGCGGATCGGGCCGAAGTGGTGCGCTCGCATCACTGGTTCGTCGAAGCGGTGAACCAACGGGCCAGCAAGGGCGCAGCCATCGCCTGGATTGCGAAGCAATGGGGCATCCGGCAAGACGAAGTGATGGCCATTGGCGATGCGGGCAACGATGTGAGCATGTTGCGCTGGGCGGGCCTGAGCGCCGCGCCCGCGGACGCCACGCCCGAGGCGCGCAACGCGGCCGGGTGGATCGCTCCGCCCCTGGCGGAACACCCCGTGGCCGCCGCTCTGGAACGATTTGTGTTTTCGTAACCATGCGGGCTACGACGAGAAAACACTTGACGAAGCAATGCCGACCATCCATGACACCCCACGTCATGCGTAAAACGTCAAACGTAAAACTTGATTTTTGCGCAAAAATCGAGGGAGACCAAAATCATCCCGCACTTTAACAACTGAGGTAGATAGAGCGAGTCAACGCTGAATCACGGATTATCGAAATGGGTCAGCAGATGTTGCAGACCTAT
>JALWDV010000544.1:9319-10107 GCA_027036755.1 Anaerolineae bacterium | reverse complement strand
CCGATACTCGCTGCGCTCGTGTTCGGGGGAGGGAGACGTCCATCTGCCAAACAGATTGGCAAACCAGCGGCTCCTCCCCCTGCAAGGCGTCAGCCGAAGCGGGGGGAGGCCGGGAGGGGGGCTTGTCACCAGACAAAATTTGAAATTGCTGGACGTAATCCAATACCCAATACCCAATATCCAATACCCAAAATGTCAAAACTCCAACGCCTCTCCGGCCCGGTCAAGATCGGCCTGGGTGCCGCGGCCATCGCCATCATCCTGGTCATCATCGGCATCATCAAAGGCGCAGTGCCGCTGAATCCCCTCAGCATCCTCATGGCCCTGCTCATCGGCGGCGTCAGTTGGTTCGTCGTGGCCTGGGCCATCGCCATCGCGGCCCGGGATGTCGAAGACGATCTGGCGGAAGCCAATGATTGACTCCACTGCAAAAAGGTCATTTCACCACGGAGACACGGAGGACACGGAGAAAATAGTGGTAGTTCACAGAGAAATTTCTCTCCAAATCTCACCTTTTTCTTCCTCCGTGCGCTCTGTGCCTCCGTGTTGAAGGTTTTTTCAGTACAGCCATGATTAAAGATCAATGATTAAAGGTAACTGCCAAGATAGTTGACCCCAATCGCTCTCTTTTGCTACGAAGACACGACGGAAACGAAGACGCGAAGTCGTTCAAAAAGATTCAGTATCCACCAAGGTAGGCCTGCTGGTCAACGCTCAAGGCAGCGTTCGCCAGTTTTATAGACTTGGCCGCTGAGCGTTTGCCCCCACCCCAGCCCTCCCCCGCCCAG
>JALWDV010000544.1:0-9309 GCA_027036755.1 Anaerolineae bacterium | reverse complement strand
ACGGAGAAAATAGTGGTAGTTCACAGAGAAATTTCTCTCCAAATCTCACCTTTTTCTTCCTCCGTGCGCTCTGTGCCTCCGTGGTGAAGGTTTTTTCAGTACAGCCATAGTTTGTTCATCAATGACGCTTTTGGCATCGGCGTACCATTGCCAGGTCAAATAATCATCATCTAGCGAGGCGGTTTCAGAGCCGGGCTCCAGATAGCCCTTCCTCATCTCTTCCAGACTTTTCCCCCATTTCTTCTCAAGTCTTTTCATTTCCGATTCATAGTGGGCGCGTCGGCCCAACAGGATCATGCGCGCTTGCTGGCGGGCAGCCTCCATCGGATCAGAAAATCCAAGAGATTCCAGGATGCCTTGAGTTGTGTATGTCTTTGAATCGGTTTGCATCATATCCTCCGAATTCAGTTCATTTGTCGTCATCCAGTTGCAACACAGCCATGAAGGCCTCTTGCGGCACCTGCACGGAGCCGATCATCTTCATGCGCTTCTTGCCTTTCTTCTGCTTTTCCAGCAGTTTGCGCTTGCGGCTGACGTCGCCGCCGTAGCATTTGGCCAGCACGTTCTTGCGCAGGGCCTTCACATTAGCCCGGCTGATGATGCGGCTGCCCACCGCGGCCTGAATGGCCACATCGAATTGCTGGCGGGGAATGACCTTCTTCATCTTCGAGACCAGCTTCTGGCCCTTGGTGTAGACCTGATCCTCGTGCACGATGACGGAAAGCGCGTCCACGGGCTGGCCCGCGACCAGCAAATCCAGCTTCACCATCCTGGCCGGACGATATTCGTGGAAGTGGTAATCCAGCGAGGCGTAGCCGCGGGTGCGGGCCTTGAGCTCATTGTAGAAATCCACCAGAATCTCAGTGAGGGGGATGGTGTAGCTGAGCTGGACGCGGCGGGCGTCCAGGTAGTCCTGGGCCTTGAACTCGCCGCGGCGGTTGATGACCAAATCCATGACCGTGCCGATGTATTCGGTGGGGGTGATGATGTCGATCTGCACCCAGGGCTCGCGGATTTCGGCGATGAAGTTGGGTTCGGGCAGCTCGGCCGGGCTGTCGATGACGATCTCGCTGCCATCGGTGAGGGTGACCTGATACTCCACCGAAGGCGCGGTGAACACCAGATCGAGATCGTATTCCCGCTCCAGCCGCTCCTGGATGATCTCCATGTGGAAGAGGCCCAAAAAGCCGCAGCGAAAGCCGAAACCCAGCGCCTGGGAGGTCTCGGGCTCGAAGATGAGGGAGGCGTCGTTGAGTTGCAGCTTCTCCAGCGCATCCCGCAGCAGGTTGTAATCGTCGGCGTCCGCGGGATAGATGCCCGCGAAGACCATGGGCTTCATGGGTTGGAAGCCAGGAAGAGGCTCGGGCGCAGGATTTTTGGCCAGGGTGAAGGTGTCGCCCACCCGGCATTCCTGCACCGTCTTCAGGCCCGTGGCCACATAGCCCACATCCCCGGCCGCCAGCTCATCCACAGGAACCATGCGTGGCGAGAAAACCCCGATCTCGATGGGATTGACATCCGCCTCGGTGGACATGAGCCGCAACAGGTCGGTCTTGCGAAAACGCCCGTTGAACACTCGCACATAGGCGATGACGCCCTTGTAGGGGTCGTAGTGGCTATCGAAGATGAGGGCTTGCAGGGGCGCGTCCGGGTCGCCCTGGGGCGGCGGGATCTGCGCCACGATGGCCTCCAGCACCTGCTCCACGTTGGCGCCTTCCTTGGCCGAAACCCGGGGGATGTCCAGCGCGTCCACGCCCAGCAGGTCTTCGATCTCCTGCGCCACCTCGTCAGTGCGGGCGGAGATGAGATCGATCTTGTTGATGACCGGGATGATCTCCAGGTCAAGCTCCATGGCCTGGTAGAGATTGGCCAGGGTTTGGGCCTCGACGCCCTGGCTGGCGTCCACCACCAGCACCGCGCCCTCGCAGGCTTTCAGCGCCCGCGACACCTCGTAGCTGAAATCGACATGCCCGGGCGTGTCGATGAGATTCAGCTCATAGGTCTCGCCATCAGATGCGTCATAAATCATCCGCACCGCGGAGGCCTTGATGGTGACGCCCTTCTCCCGTTCCAGATCCATGCTATCCAGCACCTGATCTTGTAGCTCGCGCTCGGTCAGCGTGCCAGTGAGCTGGATGAGACGATCGGCCAGGGTGGATTTGCCGTGGTCGATGTGGGCGATAATGGAAAAATTGCGAATATGGTCTGTGCGCATAAGTTTTCTACCAGATTTTGCGTATATCGAACGTCCAATTATGGCTTTCCTGAAAAAAGGCCACGAAGACACGAAGATACGAAGGCGCGAAGGGAAAAGATAAGGTTTGGAGAGGATTTTCTCCGCGGCCCCCTTATTTTTCTCTGTGTCCTCCGCGTCTCCGTGTTGAGAAACCTTTTTGCAGTGCATCCAATTATACTCCCTTTTCGGTCAAAGACGGAATATGGCGTCAAGCCGTAACTGATAACGTATTCCAGTTGGCTGTCTTTTCCAACTCAAACCTGACAGGTTCTCGTAACCTTGTCGGTAAGATGTTCGGTTTTCAGCCAGCAACGAAGCGTGCAAGGCTCTGAAACGCTGCCAAAGGAACCTGTCAGGTTAATTCAAGCGAAAACGATCCCGGCAGTTACGCCAAGTCTCTCGCCAGGCCCTCCATACGGAACTGTACGACCAGATCGTCTTTTCCAGAAAGCGCCGCACACTCCCCGCCCCTCGTTCCCCAATTCCATATCACAGCGTAACTGCCAACGTATGCCAGTTGATTGTCTTCTTTCACTCAAACCTGACAGGTTATCGTAACCTTGCCGGTAGGATGTGCGGCTTTCAGCCAGCAACGAAGCGTGCAAGGCTCTGTATCGTTGCCCAAAAAAACCTGTCAGGTTAATTCGAGCGAAACGACCTTAGCAGTTGCCTCACCTCCCTCATTTGGGTGTGTCCTAAACGAGTTGGCGCTAGCCGGGCGCATTGGCCGAGTGAACTCGGTCACTTTAGGCGCTTTGCGCCGCGAAGTCGGCCTTCGCCGACTCCAACAACTTTGCTGACGCAGGGGGCGCAGGCCCCCTTTGCGACCGCAGGCCTGAAGAGTCCGACTTCAGTCGGCCAGAACAGCGTTACGTCTCTTCAACCGAAACAGGACGCACCTCCCTCACTTCAACGTATGAAGAACCTGCATCGCAAAATACTTCTCGGTTTCCTGATCGCATTGCTGCCGGTTGCTTTGGGTCTGCTCGTAACCCGGCCCGCAGTCGTCACGGCCCGACCATCCCCACAGAAAAACGCGCCAACGCCGGCCCCGGCATCGGCGGCTTCTTCCCAATACGCCCCCACCGCCGACCCCGGGCCTGGGTTCTACATCATCAGCGGCAGATGGCATCCCTTTCCCAATCCCGATGATTACTCGGCGGCGGGCGCTTACAACTTCTTCCACTGGAACTCCTTCAATCCCTCCGACGGTAACTTCGATTGGAGCGGGTTGGACCACTGGATCGACGGGCAAGTCAACGCCGGGTATCAAAACCTGGGCATGGCCATCGTCACATACACCAGTCGCTACACAGCCTGCCCGGCTCAGGGCGTCGACGCCACGCCCGGATGGGTGCAGGCCGGGCCTGACGGCGTCTGGGGCAATAGCGACGACGTCATTTTCACGGCCAGCGACCCCGACACCCGAAACTGCGACGGCGATGGCGTCGCTGATCCCTGGTATCTCATCGATTACCGGAACGCGTACTACAACCAGAAATACAGCGAATTCATCCACGCCCTGGCAGCTCACCTGGCCAATCATCCCCAGGGACAACGGTTCAAATGGATCGCCATCGCCACGGGCAAGGATGGCGAAAACATCCCTTCGCACAACCAGGATGACGATGATTATCAGAATCGAGGGATGGGCTCACAAGAGTGGATCGACTGGGTGAACAGCGTTAGCGACATGTATCGCGATGCTTTTTCTGATGCAAACGGCAATCCCACCTTGCAAGTGATCACCCAAAATGCGCCCTTCTACCTCGGCGCCTGGGAGCGGCGGGAAGTGGCGGCGTATGCGGCCAATCATCAGGTGGGCGTCTCCATCAACGCCATCACGGCCGATTACGACTTCACCAACGCGTGCGGCGCTTCCAGCTTCCACTCTCATTGTGCGGGCATGTGGGATCAAGCCTATCTGCACAACGAAACGGTTCCCGTCGAATTCGAGGGATACGGGCACATGACCGGCACCGAGAACGAATTCTATTGGCAGATGTCAAGAGTGCTGGACGCCCGGGCCGACTACATCCGCCTCTCATCCTTTTGGAACTACAACGGCAACGACACCGCCAACAATCGCACCATCGCCGAGTGGGCGGCCAAATACTTCGGTGCGGGCTTCCTGCCGGGACAAAAAACGCCCCCCAGCATCTGGTCCCGGGCCTGGGAGCATCGTCGCCCTTGCTTCTTCAACCATACAGGGCAGATCGATTGCAACTACTATCCGCCCGTGGGCAATTCGGAATTCTTCCTCACCCAGTTGCATACTGCCAACAACAGCCTCACCATTCCCGTCACTGATGATGACCGCGTGACGGGAACGGGCTGGTCGGGGGTGAGTAATCAGCCCTGGCATTACAACGACAATCCCTACGACCAAAACCTGCGAAACGCAGGATTGTTCCACCTCAACAATAGCGGCAGTCGAGTTCAGATCGAGGTGGATCCGGGATGGTCCGCCCGGCGCAGCGATCAGGCCTCGGGCAATTTCGCATTCTCTTACGACGCGGACGATCGCTACATCTCGCCATCCACCGGCATTGACGGCCAACACAACACGGTCATCATCGCCGTCACCTATCTGGATCATGGCACAGATTCCTGGCGATTGATTTATGATGGCGGCAACGGCCAAAAGACGGCCCGGGTGTTCGCCATCAACGATTGGAGCATTCGCCGCGGATTGGTCATCGATCCGGGACTGCCCGCCACAGGCCGTCTCGATCCCCGCCCCAGCCACGTGACCAAGACCAACACCGGGCGCTGGAAAGTCGCCACATTCCTCATCCGGGATGGCGCCTTTGGCAACGGTCTCAGCGGCGGCGCCGATTTCTTCATCGACTCCCGCTCTGGCTCCGGCGCAAACGACGGCGATGAATACATTCATCACGTGGATTTTCAGCGATACGACGAGATGACGGTCGAACAGGTGGAAATCAGCATGACAAATTCGGGCGCGCTGTTGCAATGGGACGCCGCGCCCGGCGCCGTCGACCATTATGAAATCTGGCGCAGCGAGAACTTTTACTTCGCCCCGGGCGACGCCGGCGCGGTCAAACTGGCCGATATTCCCGCCAGCGGCCCCCTCAGCTACACAGACGCCCCGGGCGGAGGCGGGGACGCCGACGTGAATTACAGCTATCTGGTGCTGGCGGTGGATTCCGACGGACTGTATTCAGATCGACAACAGCGCCCGGCCGACTTCGATTTTGCGCTGGTGACGCCATAGAAAAAACGGCGTGATTCAGCCCCTTCATCCAGCGTCTTACAATCCCGGCGGCCAATGCCTGACAAAGCGCGTCAAACGTAAAGCGTCAAACGTCAAAGCGTGGCGAAAAGTTTTTTTTGACGCTTGACGTATGACGTTTGACGTTTGACGAAAAATTATAAAAGCCATTTTGACAGAGAATGCCCCATGCCCAAAAACAAGCCCCCATCCACATGCGGACGGGGGCTTTTCTCGTGGCGGAGAGGGTGGGATTCGAACCCACGATCCCCAGAGGGGATACGCGCTCTCCAGGCGCGCGCACTAGGCCGGACTATGCGACCTCTCCACGATGTGAGAGCAGATATGCTGTTGGAGAAAGGCGGAGAGGGAGGGATTCGAACCCTCGAGGGCGGTTAACCCTACGCGTTTTCGAGACGCGCGCACTCGGCCAGCTATGCGACCTCTCCAGGAGAATAGAAAGGCGTTCGGTCATGCAACCGACGCCTGAGCAGGTTGTAGAGCGGGTGATCGGACTCGAACCGACGACATACAGCTTGGGAAGCTGTCGTTCTACCACTGAACTACACCCGCAGAACAATGGTAATTATAGGCGGATTCGTCGATTTCGTCAACTCCGGGCCATACCGAAGAGACCGTATCAGTTTAGTCGGTGCAACCATGTTTGGCGCTTTGGCCCCGCCGACTGGAAGTCGGGGCTAGAGGCCTTTGGCCGCCTGTCTGCCTGCGCAGACAGATCCAGCGGGACGAAAAATGTCCCCGGAGGGGGACATGCGGCGGAACGCCCTCAGACCTGAATTCATTCGGCGTTTGGAAAACGGAACAACCGACTAAACTGTTACAGTCTCCATACCGAAACGCCGTTCAGAAGCCACAGAGAACCGCGCTACGCCGCCAGATCGATGGTGAAGGACTTGCGCCCGATGCGATAGGGCTCCTTGCGGCCCAGCACCTGGCCCGCGTAGGCCTCGTTCACATCCACCAGGGTGTGCCGATCCTGAATCAGGATTTTGCCGATGGTCTTGCCGGGAATGTTCGCCTGGTAGGCCAGAGTTCCCACCACGTCGTTGGGGCGCAGACCATGCTCCCGGCCCAGATTGATAACCAGCCGCACCATGCCGCTTTCGTGGGAGCTGCGGGAGACGCCATCGTAACGGCCATTGCGCTTGCCGGCGCCCTTCTTGTAGCCCTTGCCCCGCTCCCGGCCCTGTCGTCCGGTTTGCACCGGGCCGATGGGCATGATGGGACGCTGTTTTTCGTGACGACGAGACATCTTCAGGGCCACGGCCGCGATTTCCGCGGCGTCGTAGCCTTCGGCCATCAGCAGCTCCACCATCTGGCGCTCGCGCTTGGCCCGACCTCGCCTCAGCCACACCATCACCTCCTCCAGCACCTTCATCTCGCGATGCTCGCGGATTTCCTCCTCGGTGGGAACCTGGGCCCGGGCGATGGGCTGGCGAGTGTATTTTTGGATCTGGCGCAGGCGATATTCCTCTTTGGGCGTGATCAGGGTGATGGCCACGCCCGTTTTGCCCGCGCGGCCGGTGCGGCCCACGCGATGCACATACACCTCGGGGTCTTGGGGCAGATCGTAATTGAAGACGTGGGAGATGTCGTCGATATCCAGGCCCCGGGCCGCCACATCGGTGGCCACCAGCACTTTGATGCGACCATCGCGGAAACGGCGCAGGGTCTGTTCCCGGGCCGATTGGCTCATGTCGCCGTTCAGGGCCTCGGCCGGGAAGCCGCGGCCGGTGAGCTCGTTGGCCAGCTCGCCCGTCCCCACCCGGGTGCGGGCGAAGATGAGCCCGCGGGTGATGGGCTCCACCTCGAACAAGCGGGTGAGCGCGGCCAGCTTATCCCGCTGATTCACCAGGTAGTAACGCTGGGCGATGGCGGCCACTGTCAGTTGCTTGCGCTGAATGGTGACGGCCTGGGGCTCCCGCATGTAGCCATCGGCCAGACGGCGGATGGGGCGGGGCATTGTGGCGGAGAAGAGCGCGGTCTGACGCTCGGCGGGCGTCTCGCCGAGGATGGTCTCGATATCCTCGATGAAACCCATGCTCAGCATCTCGTCGGCCTCGTCCAGCACCAGGGTGGTGATGGCGCTCAGGTCCAGCACGTTGCGCCGGATGAGATCGATGAGACGCCCGGGCGTGCCCACCACCACATCGACGCCGCGGCGCAGGCTGCGGATCTGCGGTTCGTAGGACTGACCGCCATACACGGTCAGCACCCGGACGTCCATATCCCGGCCATATTTCTGAAAAGCCCGGGCCACTTGCTGCGCCAGTTCGCGGGTGGGGGCCACCACCAGCGCCTGCACCTGATAAGCGTTCAGATCCAGATTTTGCAGAATGGGCAGCGCGAAAGCTGCTGTCTTGCCGGTGCCGGTCTGGGCCTGCCCCAAAACGTCGCGGCCTGCGAGCATCAGGGGAATAACCCCGGCCTGGATGGGGGTGGGCTCGGCATAGCCAAGCGCGGTCACGGTTTGCACCAACTGCGGGCGCAAACCCAACTCGGTAAACGTTGTCATAAGATTGTCCTTACTTGCGTTCTGTCCTTTCGCTGTCGTGCAAATGCCTTTGCAGGCGTTTGCCCCCGGTGTTCACAACAGCAGCCCTTGCCACAAGTAAGAGCCCGCCGTCAGCAACAAAAAAGCCCGAACCACGTCGGGCGATCTTCGGAAAAGCCAAAACAGAGAGATGTTTGAATATCCGCAAATGTGCGAATCAAGCGACGGGAGTATACCACCGATGAGAGATGAAGGCAAAAACGGCGTCCTGCCATTTCATCCATCCCATTCGGGGCATCCTAACTGAGTTGCGCTAGCCGGGCGAGCGGCCGAGTGAACTCGGGCTTTTTCAGGCGCAAGCCCCTTCTTCTGTTCCTCCCCCCCGTTTCGAGATGGCGGGGGAGAAGATATGGAAGGAAGGTTCCCTGTCCCGAAGGCTGACCTGCGGCCGCCAACTCTGCTCTCAACTCATTTTGGACAGACCCAATTCAATTAGAACAAAACAGTCGATAATTGTGTGACCGGTCGGCGCCCCCCCTCAGACGCTTCGCCGCCGCCGTTTCTTACCCATTCAGATCGAACTTATCGGAGGAAGTGTGAAACCCGATCGCCTCTTTCGACGTATAATCTCACAGAAAACAATCCAACTTGCCCAGGAGGATGCCCTATGGACAAAGAACAACAAGAACAACCTCAGGAACAATCGCAGCCGGGCGCCAATCCATTCGTCGAGGAGCTCGCTAAATTGGGACGCAATTTCAGTCAACTCATCAAAGAAGCGCTGGAGTCGCCGCAGCTTCAGGAAGTGCAGAAGGAGGTGGTCACCGGCGCGCAAACCGTTATCGAAGAAATCAACGAGGCCATGGTCAAGGCCCGAGAATCGGATGTGACCAAAACCGTGGCGCAGAAGGCCGCTCAGACCGCCGAGGAGCTGAAGACCTCGCCCGTGACGCAGAACATCAAGACGGGCGTGCTCAACGCGCTGCGCTCGGTCAACGAGGAGCTGGGCGACATCGTGCAGAAGATGGAGCGGAATATGCAGCAGTCGGCCGCCAAAGATGAAGCGCCCGCGGCTGAACCCGCGCCCGAATCTGCGCCCGAGACGCCCGCCTCCCCCTGACTCTCGCCCCCTCCCCTTCATTCCCGCCGCCAAAGAGCCGCCAGGATTCCCTCCCGGCGGCTTTTTGATGCGGCGTTGTGACTATCTTGACAATGTCACATTACGTCATTCAGCAATTTCAAATTTAGAATCCGCAAGTGGAAAGGAGGCGACTTCACCCCTCCCGGCCTCCTTTTTGCCCCCACCCCGCCCCTCCCCCGATA
>JALWDV010000543.1 GCA_027036755.1 Anaerolineae bacterium | reverse complement strand
CAGCCGGGCGTTTTGGCCGAATGATGAATGTTCACAACCCGAATCGCTATAGTGGCGTTCGCCACGTCCGCCCGGCGATGAAGTCGCGGGGCTACAAAACAGCGCCGGATAAATCCGGCTAGCCCCGAAGGGGCGCTGTTTCTAGCCGGGGGACTTCATCCCCCGGCGCTGGCGGCGTTGCTGTTTCTTCAACCGAAATAGGACGCACCCAAATCAATTAGCCGTGCATGATCATTGTAACCTATTCTGCGCGAATTTTCAATCTCACGCCGCCCAAACATCGATAACCAGCTTGCCGAAATGCTCGCCCGCCAGCATCTTCTTCAGCGCATCCACATAGCCCTCCAGGGGCCAGACGCTGTCGATGACGGGCGTGATCTTGCCCGAGAAAATGAAATCGAACGCGTTGCGGGCGTCCTCCATATTGCCCATGGTGCTGCCGATGATGCGCTGCTGACGCCCGAAGATGAGATTGACGGGGACTTCGGCATTGTAGCCGGTGGTGCCGCCCACAGTCAGCAGGCGGCCATGCTTGCCCAGCGCCCGCAAGCTGCTCTTCCAGGTGGCCTGGCCCACGTTGTCCACCACCACGTCCACACCGCGACCGCCGCTCTTCTTCCACACGGCCCTGGCCCAGTTGGGCTCCTGGCTGCGGTCGATGACCCAGTCCGCGCCCAGCTCCCGCGCCTTCTCCGCCTTCCAGGCGCTGCCCGCCACCACCCACGCGGCGGCTCCCACCGCCTTCGCCAGTTGCAGCGCGATCATGTTCACGCCGCCGCCCGCGCCCACGATGAGCACGGTCTCGTTGGGCCGCAGACCGCCATCCACGATGAGATTGCGCCAGGCCGTCACGCCCACCAGACTCCCGGCCGCGGCCAGCTTCAGGTCCACGCCCTCGGGGATGGCGATGAGGTTGCGGGCGGGGAGCTTCATATACTCGGCGCAGGCTCCGGGCACATGCTCGCCCACGATGCTGAAATGCTCGCACAGATGTTGATTGCCCTGCAGGCAGTAGCGGCACTGGCCGCAAAACAGGGTGGGGTTGCCCGTGACGAGCCGCCCCACCTCCCAACCGCGCACCTGCTCCCCCACCGCCGCGATCTCTCCCGCGAAATCGCTGCCGGGAATGTGGGGGAGAGCGAGATTCAGGCCAGGCCAGCCCTTGCGCACCCAGTCATCCAGACGATTGAGCGCGGAATAATGCACCTTGATCAGCACCTCGTCCGGGCCTGGCTCGGGCACAGGCATGTCATCGACCACGTCGTAGACATTCAGCTCCGGGCTATGTTCTCGAAAAACAACTGCGCGCATGATCACGCCTCCTATATCTCATTGAGGATTTGACGAATTCGCCGCGGCGAAATATCGCCCTGATCGAGCTTGGAGTAAATAGTGATGAGGATGATATTGTCACCTGATTTGAGGTAGTAAATCACCCGATATCCCGAACTTTTCCCCTTTTGGATATCACTATTTCGCACTCTCACCTTGAAAATGGTATGCCCGACGCCAGGAACTTGATCCCCCAGCACTACTCCTGATTGCAATCGCTCAATAATCGGCTGCACATCAGAACGAATATGCCTGTATTTTTTGGCCAGAGCCCGCAGATTCCTTTTGAAAGTAGGAGTGAACTCGATCCGAATCGTCCTTCCCGATTCATTCGGCATCGATATCCTCCCAGAGTTCATAAACAGGCCTGGTCTCCCCCAGTCGGACTTCCTCCCAGCCCTGCCGAAAAGTGATCTCGGCGGGCGGCAAAGTCACGCTCTGGCGAAAAAGACGGATGATCTCTAACAAGGCCGGACGATATTCTTCCGGCGTCGCTTGCACTTCCTGGATGATCTCGTCTTTGTAATCGGTGTGGGAATACATAACTTCAAAATGCGAAAAGAGACTTCATAAAGCCGGAGATTGGCATTGGACAGATTTATTGTATCGCCACTATTCAAAATCTCCAATCTCCGGCTTTGGGGCGGACTGAAAACTACATGGGGTGCATCAATCCATGATATTCAACATCAGCAACTGCCGCGCAGGCCCAGCTCGTTGCGGGCGATGACCATGCGCTGGATCTCGCTGGCGCCTTCGTAAATCTCGGTGATCTTGGCGTCGCGGAAGTATCTCTCGATGGGCAGCTCTTTCGAGTATCCCATGCCGCCGTGAATCTGCACCGCCTGATGGGTGACGAACATCGCGGTTTCGCTGGCGAAGAGCTTGGCCATGGCCGCCTCGGTGGTGAAGCGCTTGCCCGTCTTCTTGGCCTCCTGCTTGGCCAACGCGGCCTGATAAATCAACAACCGGCTGGCCTCGATGCGGGTCTTCATGTCCGCTATCTTCTGCTGGATCATCTGGAACTCGCCGATGGGACGCCCGAACGCGATCCGCTCCCGGGCGTACACCACGCTGGCCTCGTACGCGGCTTCGGCCACGCCCAGGGCCTGGCTGGCGATGCCGATGCGGCCCGCATCCAGCACGGTCATGGCGATCTTGAAACCCTGGCCCGGTTTGCCCAGCACATTCTCCACCGGGCATTTGTAATCATCGAACATAATCTCGCAGGTGGCCGACGCGCGGATGCCCAGCTTGGGTTCTTCCTTGCCGGGCGTGAAGCCGGGCTTGCTGGTGTCGATGAGGAAAGCGGTGATGCCGCGATGTTTGGGCCTGGCGTCCGGATCGGTGACAGCGAAGAGCACCAGGCGATTGGCCACGGGCCCCGAGGTGATCCACGATTTGCGCCCGTTGATGATGTAATGCGAGCCATCCTCGCTGAGCACGGCCCGGGTGCGCATGGTGCCCGCATCGGAGCCGGACATGGGCTCGGTCAGCGCGTATGCGCCGATTTGCTCGCCCGTGGTGATGGGAACCAGCCACTCCTGTCTTTGCTCCTCGTCGCCGAAGGTGTAGATGCCATGACAATAGAGCGAATTGTTGACCGACATGATGGTGGAAACGGCCACATCCGCTTTGGCGATCTCCTCCATGGCCAGGACGTAGGCGATGGCGTCCATCCCCGCGCCCCCATATTCCTCCGGCATTTCGATGCCCATAAAGCCCATCTCCCCCATTTTTCTGATAATGGGCAGAGGAAATTCGCCCGTCTCATCGTAATGCGCAGCCACCGGCGCGATTTCATTCTGGGCGAAATCCCGGGCCGCGTCCCGAATCATGACATGCTCTTCATTGAGATGCAGATCCATTTGTCAAAGCTCCTTGTGTTAAGTTGTGAGGTGTGAGAGGAATGCGAGAGAAAAAGATCGTGCGATAAAAAGCTGATTATGCGCCGAAAACGGGTGGCTCGATCTCCTCCATGACGCGCTTGAGACGGGCGTAAACGCTATCCAGGGTCTCGGGCATCACCTTGGTCTTGCCAATGACGGGCATGAAATTGGTGTCGCCCTGCCACCGGGGCACGATGTGAATGTGCAGATGCTCCTCCATGCCCGCGCCCGCGGCCTTGCCGATGTTGATGCCCACATTGAAACCATGAGGATGATAGGCCGCCTTCAAAATCTGCGTGCTGTACGTGGTCAGCTTCATCAGCTCGAACAGCGCGGCGTCATCCAACACCTCCAGCGTGCTGACATGCACATTGGGCAGCACCATCAGATGCCCGTTGGAGTAGGGATAACGATTGAGGATGACGAAGGAGTGAGGCGCTCGGTGCAGGATGTAACTTTCAGGATCATGGCTGGGATCCTGAACGATGTACTCGCAGAAAGGACAGTTTTTGGGCTTGGGATTCACCATGTAGTCCCATCGCCAGGGGGTGTAAAGTCGGTCCATGAAGTATGCCGGAGTTCGAGAAGTTGCGTCGTTTAGATGTTGCAGGGTCTTGTGCTCATTTCCTGATTATAGTACAAGAGCAACTTCTCGAAAAAAATCAGTCAGGCGCGGCAACCGCCAGCCCGCCGCGTTCATCCGCGTCCTATTTACGAAGCAGACGCCATGAGCGGCAGCACGCCGATAAGGAATAAAATTCCCACATTACGTCATTTCGACGACCGTAGGGAGGAGAAATCTCCTCGTCTGCAAGGGGATTTCTCGGTCGCTGCGCTCCCTCGAAATGACGTAAGAGTGCGTATCATCAAAGCCGGCATCACGCGCGGTGGCGCGCCGATACAGACAAAAATCTCACGCAAAGGCGCAAAAGCCGCCAGGGATTCTTTATTTCTTTTGGGTGCGTCCTATTTCGGTTGAAGAAACAGCAACGCCGCTAGCGCCGGAGGATGAAGTCCCCCGGCTAGAAACAGCGCCCCTGCGGGGCTAGCCGGATTTATCCGGCGCTGTTTTGTAGCCCGGCGACTTCATCGTGGCGAACGCCACTATAGCGATTCGGGTTGTGAACATTCATCATTCGGCCAAAACGCCCGGCTGGCCCTAACTCATTTAGGACGCACCCATTTCTTCTCCCCTTTGCGCCTTGGCGTCTTTGCGTGGGATCGATTTTCCAAGCGGCCGCGCTCCCCTCACCAACTGGACGCGGCCTGCTGCAGCGCCTCTTCAGCGGTCATCTCGCCCGAGAGCACGCCGCGCACCGCCAGATGCACCGCCCGGACCATGGTCTGATCTCGAGCGAAATCGGGAGTGAGAAATCCCTGAGCCAGAGCTTCGTTGGCGAATTCGCGAAAATCATCGGCGGGCCACTGATGCAGGGCGCTGCTACGCGCAGGCAGTACATGGGCCTGGCTGCTCCATTCTGATAGATTCTGCGCCTCCACCAGCCGATTGATCAATTCAACCGCCAGCGCCTGATGGGTCTCATCCGCGGTGATGAGCGCGTAGGCCCAGCCGTGGATGAGATAACGGGCCCGACCATCCTGCGTGGGCGTGGGGCCAAAACGCAAAAAAGTCGCATCGCCCCGCTGGCCCAGCCAGAGATTGGCCGTCGTTTCGGCCAATGGCGCCGCGCCTTGCAGCGCGTGATCCCACGAGCCCTTGGGGTCATTGAGCTGCAGGACGGTCTCATCCGTTTGCCCGCGGGCGTAAAGCGTCTCATAAAATGCAAGCTGCGCCTTCAGGGCCTGCTCGTTGCGTTCGGGCGAAGCGCCATCGGGCACGGCGCTGAGATAATGCAACAGCAGCGCGTCGGACCAGGCGTTGTCTGAACCGCCCACCGGGAACACATATTTCCCGCCCGAAGATAAAACGATCTCCCAATTGACGGGCGGCTCGGAGAGGGCCGCGGGCTGGAAGGAAAGATGCTCGAAGTCCGCGGCGAAGGGCATGGCCATCCACGCGTCCTTCACGCTGCTGGCCTGGCGGCCAAACCCGTAATAATCGTCCAAAATTTGCGCGGGAAACAACTCGCCCAGGGGTTGCAGCAGCGCATCATCCACGGCTGGAGCGATATCCTGGAAAGGGAGGGCGACGATGTCGGGCAGGATGGAGGGGGCGACAGGCTTGGTCTTGCGCAAAGCATCCAGCACGCCACCCTCGCCTCGGGGCAATTTGGGAACGATCTCCACCCGAACGCCCTTTTCCTTCTCGAACGCGGCGATGATCCCCATCAGCCCGTCGTAACCGGGCGCGTCGGGCAGGGCCATCCAGTCGGGCAGCCACAGAGTCAGCGTCGGGGCTTCGGGCGTGGCGGGAGAGACGGGGACAGCCGGGAGGGGCGTAGGAGTCGGCGTAGCCGCGGGCGTGGCCGCGGGCGCACACCCCGCCAGCAGCGGCAACAGCCAGATGGTCAGGAGCAATAAGCGTTTCATGGCCCGATTATAAAACGACGACCGGCCATCCCGCCAATGCCATCAACGGCATCTCGGAGCTGGCGTCGCGTCCGAAGAAATCGAACGCGCCCATTTGAATCGCCCCGCCACAGCGATACGCACCGGAATAAAGCCCCACATCGGTGCAATCGATCTACGAAATCGAATCGCCTGTGCTATAATCCCATTGTTCGCAACTGCCAGCGTGGCCTCTGTTCGCTCAATACGGATGCGAGGAAACACGGAGCAAAAGTAACTGCCCAGGTCGTTTTCATTTGAATTAACCTGACAGGTTCTTTTGGCAACGATTCAAAGCCTTGCACGCTTCATTGCTGGCTAAAGACCGCACATTCTATCGCCAACGTTACGAGAACCTGTCAGGTTTGAGTGGAAAAAGACAACCAACTGGCATACGTTAGCAGTTACGAGCAAAAAACGATTGGCGCAAACCACCCTGGAAATCACCTTTCATCACACGCATCATGCCCAAACAAAAAGACTTCATCCGCGACATCGTCGCCCGAGACATCGCCAACGGCGTCTATGATCGCCCCATCACCACCCGCTTTCCGCCCGAACCCAACGGCTTCCTGCACATCGGGCACGCCAAATCCATCGCCCTCAACTTCGGCGTCGCCGAGGATTTTGGCGGGGTCTGCCATCTGCGCTTCGACGACACCAATCCCGAAACCGAAGACATGCTCTATGTCGAATCCATCCAGCGAGACGTCCGCTGGCTGGGCTACGACTGGGGCGAGCATCTCTATTTCGCGTCCGATTACTACGAGCAGCTCTATCAATTCGCCGAGGAGCTGATCAAACAGGGGCTGGCCTATGTGGACAGTCTCAGCGAGGAGGAGATTCGCGAATATCGGGGCACGGTCACTGAGCCGGGCAAAGAAAGCCCCTACCGCATCCGCAGCGTCCAGGAGAATCTGGACATGTTCCGGCGGATGCGGGCGGGCGAGTTCGAGGATGGCGCGCATGTGCTGCGGGCCAAAATCGATATGAGCAGCCCCAACATGCTGCTGCGCGACCCCATCCTCTATCGCATCAAACACGCCCATCACTACCGCACGGGAGACGCCTGGTGCATCTACCCCATGTACGATTTCGCGCATCCCCTCTCGGATGGCATCGAGCGCATCACCCACTCCATTTGCACCCTGGAATTCGAGAACAACCGGGCCGTGTATGACTGGCTGGTGGATCATCTCATCGAACCGCCCCAGCCCCGGCAGTATGAATTCGCCCGGCTGGAGCTGGATTACACGGTGATGAGCAAACGCAAGCTGCTGCAACTGGTCAACGAAGGCTATGTCAGCGGCTGGGACGATCCGCGGATGCCCACGATTTCGGGCATGCGCCGCCGGGGCATCACGCCCGAGGCCATTCGCGCGTTTGTGGATCGGGTGGGCGTGGCCAAGACCAACAGCCGGGTGGAGATCGCCCTGTTCGAGCACATCATCCGGGATGATCTGAACTATCGGTCGCCCCGGGTGCTGGCGGTGCTGAATCCGCTGAAGGTGACCATCACCAACTATCCCGAAGGCCAGGTCGAGGAGATCGAAGCGGGCTATTGGCCGCGGGACATCGACAAAGAAGGCTCCCGCGCCATCCCCTTCTCGCGCGAGATTTTCATCGAACGAGACGACTTCAGCCTGAACCCGCCCAAGGGCTTCAAGCGATTGGCTCCGGGCCGCAGCGTGCGCCTGCGCCACGGCTATGTCATCACCTGCGACGAGGCGGTGCAAGACCCGGACACGGGCGAAGTCACCGAGCTGCGCTGCTCCTACCTGCCCGATTCTCTGGGCGCCCGGCCCCAGGGCGTCAAAGTCTGGGCCGCCATCCACTGGGTGGACGCCGCCCGCTCCCTGCCCGCGGAAGTGCGGCTCTACGACCGCTTGTTCAGTCATCCCAACCCGGATGCAGCCGAGGAGGGCAAGACCTTCCTCGATTACCTCAATCCCGACAGCCTCACCATCATCACCACCGCCCGGGTGGAGCCCAGCGTGGCCCATGACCCCGCGGACGCCCGCTATCAGTTCGAGCGCCTGGGCTACTTCATCCAGGATAGCGAGGACAGCCGGCCCGACGCCCTGGTCTTCAACCGCATCATCAGTCTGCGGGATAGCTGGGCGAAGAAGAAACAGCCGCAGCCTGCATCCCGCCAGCGCCCCAAACCCCGGCCCGAGGCAAAAACGCCCGCCGGAGAGCAGAGCGAGGCTCGGGCGGCGTCTGAGGCCCGCAAGCAGGCCCGGGCCGCCAACCCCGACCTGCAGGCCGCTTACCATAAATTGCAGGAAACTCTGGGCGTCAGCGAGCGCGACGCAGACCTCATCACCGGCGACATCCGCCAGGTGCGTTTCTTCCACCAGGCGGTCGAGGTGCACCCCAACGGCAAATCCCTGAGCAATTGGTTCCTCAACCAGTTGCTGGGCCTGGCGAAGGGGCGCCCGCTGAACGAGCTGCCCATCGACGGCGCGGCCTTCGGCAAGCTGGTCAGGCTGGTGGATGTGGGCGTCATCTCCCGCAACCAGGGCAAGAAAGTCCTGGCCGAGATGGTGGAACAGGGCGGCGATCCCGAAGCCATCATCCAGGCCCGGGGCATGACTCAGATCAGCGACGCGGACGCCCTTTCCGCGGCCATCGACGACGCGCTCGCGGCCCATCCCGACAAGGTGGCGGCGTATCGCGCGGGAAAAACGGGCCTGCTGGGCTTCTTCATGGGCCAGGTCATGCGGGCCACGGACGGTCGGGCCAACCCGCAAGTGGTGAAGCAACTGCTGGAAAAAGCGCTGCGATGAATCTGAAACGAGCCCTCCGCCGCAACCTGCATGCGCTCATCGCCTGGGCCAATGCGCCCGAGCCCCCGGGCCGCGATTTCAGCCGCGATCTCTCCGCCTATCCCATGATCAACGCGCTGGTGGAGGATGTGGCCCGGACACATGGCAAAGCCCAGCGGGCCTACTACACCTGGGGCATGGCCCACGCCGCGTATCTCGCCCAAAATCTGAACGTCCCCCGCATCACCGCCATCGAGCTGGGCGTGGCCGGAGGCAACGGTCTCATCGCCATGGAGCACGCGGCCGCGGCCATCGAGCAAACCCTGGGCGTGGGCGTGGATGTGGTGGGTTTCGACAGCGGCGTCGGGCTGCCGCCGCCTCAGGATATTCGCGATCTGCCCAACCTGTGGGCCCAAGGCGATTTTGCCATGGATGAGGGCGCACTGCGGGCGAGATTGCAGCGGGCGCAACTGCGCCTGGGCCTGGTGGAAGAAACCATCCCCGAATTCCTGACGACGGATTACGCCCCTATCGGCTTCATCTCCTTCGATCTCGACCTGTACAGCGCCACGGTCGCGGCCATGCCCCTGCTGGAGGCCCCCCACGACCGCATCCTGCCCCGGGTGCAATGCTATTTCGACGACATCCTGGGCTTCACCTTCGCCGATTTCAACGGCGAACGGCTGGCCATGCGAGAATTCAACGAAACCCATCCCCAGCGTCAGATCAGCCCCATCTACGGCGCGCGGTTTTACGTTCCCGCCCGCTTTGGCAACGCCAACTGGACCGAAAAGCTGTTCATGGCCCACATCCTGGATCATCCCCGCTACAAGGATTACGACGGCCTCGTCCGCCATCCCCAGTTGGAGATTGACCGGATGACGAACAGGCGGTGAGGAGTGGGCAGTGTTCGGTATTCAGTGTTCAGTGAGCAGTGTTCAGTAAACCGACTTCACGCGAAGGAATCTCCATAAATTCGCAACTGCCAAGGTAGTTGGCCTCAATTTTTCCCTTGGCGTCTTTGCGCCCCTTCGGCCAGTTCCTTCACTTCGCTCAGGACTGGCTCAGGACATGCTTTGTGTGAGACAAAACCTTTTTTTTCAGCAGACCTCAACAAATCGTAACTACTAAGTGAACGTCCAGAAATAACTTCCCCTTTTTGTTGCAGCACTGGCCGAGTAAACTCGGGCTCTTTAGGCGCAGGCCCCCTCCTTTTGTTCCTCCCCCGCTCCGAGACGGGCGAGGGAGGAGGTAAGGAAATTGGATCAGACTGCGCCGCAAGGTCGCCCTGCGGCGACCCCACAACGGGGTTCAAACAGGCGGCGAAGGCCGTCATCTTATCCCCTTCCGATGTTCTCCCCCGCTTGCGGGGGAGATGAAGAGGGGGCGCGAGGCCGTAGGCCTGAAGAGTCCGACTTCAGTCGGTGAGGGCAAAAAGGGAACTAATTTTTAGACGGTTACTAAGGTAGGCCTGCTGAGCCAACGTTCAAGACAGCGTTTGTCAGTTTTGCAGCCTTGGCCGCTGGACTTGGCCCCCACCCCGGCCCTCCCCCGCCAGTCGCTTCGCTCCTTTGCAGGGGAGGGAGCCGCTGGTTTGCAAAGTTTTTTTC
>JALWDV010000542.1 GCA_027036755.1 Anaerolineae bacterium | reverse complement strand
GTGATGCGTGACGACCTCACGCATTACGCATTACGAATCACGCCCGTTGCAGATTCGCCAAACGTGGGATTTGCCAATCTTTCTGCAACCAGCGATCATTCTATCATTCTATTTTCAAAGCAGTTACGCAAGGAGTCGGCCGCCAACGACGGAAAAGCCTGTGGTGATAGCGTCTTGATGACAGGCGCGAAGATGAGGAGAGGCGTCTTGACGCCAACCGCCATGATTGATTATGCGGTGATAGTGGAAATTTGTCAAAAGATCAGACGAAAGTTTGGGCGGAATCAGTCCGTTTTCCACATGACGTAGGGGAAACATTTGGCAATCGTCATGTTTTGGTGGAAAATAGTAACTACTAAGGTCGCCACCCGAAAACCACCAAGAACACTAAGACACAAAGGCACAAAGGGGAATTTATACATTTTTTCTTCGTGTTCTTAGTGCCTTTGTGCCCTTTGTGGTTTATTAACCGGGGTACGTTAGCAGTTACGGAAAATAGTGACATCCCCCTCCCTCATCATGTCCACCCATCGTCTCGAACGGCTCAATCGTTGGATCAAGTGGTCATTGCTGGTTGTATTGCTGGCGTTGGCTGCATTGGCCGCGCTTTATTTTTATCAAGGGGGATGGGATCGGATGCGAAATTCCCGCACCCTGGCCCGGCTTCTCCCCTCCCATTTCTTCTCAGGGCCGCAGGTTGCGATCATCTCCGGGCATCGGGGCTTTGATTCGGGAGCGATGTGCAAGGATGGCTTGATGGAGGCGTTGGTCAACGAGGAGATCGCCACGCGGGTGGTGGCGTCGCTGCGAGAGGAGGGCGTTTCGGCCATGCTCTTCAATGAGTATGATCCCCGTTTGCAAGGACTGCACGCCCGGGCGTTGGTCTCCATCCACGCGGATTCCTGCATCGAGCAAAGCGGCTTCAAGGTGGCCAGCGCCGAAGCAACAGTCATCCCCGAGGAAGATCAGTTGCTTGTGTCATGCCTGCGCGAGAAATACAGCGAGGCCACGGGGCTGGCCTTTCGGTCGACGGCCATCACCAAAGACATGACCCAGTATCACGCTTTTCAGCGGGTGGCGGATGACACGCCCGGAGCCATCATCGAGACCGGATATCTGGGCGGAGACAGGGATCTGCTGGTGAACGAGCCGGACAAAGTGGCTCGCGCCATCGCCGCGGGCGTCATCTGTTTTCTGGATAAGCAGGATGAACTGCTGAAAACGCCCTCGCCCACAGGCTATTCTTCCGGGAAATAGCGAGATTCCTTCAGCAAGACATTATGTCGGCCTTACCGCTTTCCAAACGCCGGATGATAGCTGAGGGACGCTTCGCGTCCACTGCCAGCGCCGGGGGATGAAGTCCCCCGGCTAGAAACAGCGCCCCTGCGGGGCTGGCCGGATTTATCCGGCGCTGTTTTGTAGCCCGGCGACTTCATCGCCGGGCGGACGTGGCAAACGCCACGATGACCGATTTAATTGGTAGACATTCATCGAGCCAGTGGGGGCAAAGCGCAAAAAGTGGTCGTGTCGAGCAAACAAATGCGGTACGCGCCTGCGAATCCTCATTGACAGGCGGGGTTATTGGGTGTATGGTTGATGTGTTGGCTCATCCATCTTTTGCATACTCAAGGAGGCTCATCATGTCGGCTCAATGGCGACCGTTTTTTGTAACGCTGCTGGCGCTTGTTCTGCTGGTTGGCGGCGTTTCGGCTGCAACGTCTTCCTCCGAGCAGGAGCCCAACAACACGCCCGCCCAGGCCAATGCGCTCTATTCCGCAACTCCCATGCAGGGGAACATCGATCCTGCGGGCGACGTGGATTATTTCAGCATCCGGGGGAACGGCACTGGATGGGGCGTCGTGGCGGTGCTGGACGCCAGCGCCTCTACGACGGGCCATGATGCGGTGTTGACCGCGTTTGCGCCCGATGGAACCACGGTGCGGGCGCAGAACTCGGGCCGGTGGGAGAGAGGCCCGCTCATCGCCTGGCTGCGCGACACCGGCCGCGATGACCATTTTCTGCGGGTGAGCGAGCAGGGAACCGACGGGCGCATCACGCCGTACACCTTGCGCTATTACGCGCTGGCTCTGGGCGAACAGCCAGAGCAGGAGCCCAACAACACGCCCGCCACCGCCAACACCTCCGCCATCACGAATATCGGCGCCATTGGCTCTGCGACGGGCGTCGATTGTTTCGCGTTCAGCGGCAGGGCTCAACAAAAGGTCATGGTCGCGCTCAACGCCGATCCCGAGGGGGATGGCGGCCCTGCCGATTTCATCCTCGAATTGCGGCGGCGGGATGGCTCGGTGTGGGCCAGCTCAAATTACGGCGGGCCGGGCGAGGATGAATTCATCGACGAGCACACGCTGCCCGAGGATGGCGTGTACGCTTATTGCGTGCGGACGCAGAGCGGCGCCGGGCCCAACGCCACTTACCTGGCCGGGATCATCCGCGATGGAAGGTTCTATCTTCCGTCCTTCACATACGATGTCCAATGGTTAAATCCGCGGCCGGGCCGTTGGACGCAGATTGGGGACGAAATGCGCTATACGGTCACCCTCATCTATGACGATCCCCTGCCTTTCCTTGGCCCCTTTTGGATCAATGTCTATTACGAGCCCGACTGCCAGGACATCGTAGACGACGCCCATGCAGATTTTCACCGCACGGGCGAGTTCGGATGGCGATTCGACGAGGTCACCGCTAACATGACGGTTAGCAAGGATGTCGTCATGCGGGCGAAAACCGCCTGTACAGGCTCGCTCGATCTGGGGTATGTCAGCAACTACTACGTGACCGCCACGCGTAGCCGCGGCTCATCTTACATCATCGGCTCTGGCTACTACTTGCCCCTGGTGCTGAAATAGCGCGGCGCAGCAGGCGATGTACAAAAACATCTCACGCAAGGTCGCAGAGCCGCAAAGGGAAAAAGAGGAGTAACTATGCATCTCCCATGTAAGACCTTGCAGGCAATATCCGCCAACAGGCGATATGCCAGGGCCGTCAAACGTCAAGCGTCAAACGTCACACCCAGCAATTTCAAATTTTGTTCGGAGACAAGCCCCCCTCCCGGCCTCCCCCCGCTTCGGCAGCCTCCTTGCAGGGGGAGGAGCCCTTCGCTTTGCCAATTTGTGTAGCAGATGGGCGTCTCCCTCCCCCGAACACGAGCGCAGCGAGTATCGGGGGAGGGTCGGGGTGG
>JALWDV010000541.1 GCA_027036755.1 Anaerolineae bacterium | reverse complement strand
GGGGCGAAGTTCTGGCGGCCTGGCAGGGAAAGTGAACTAATTTCTAGACATGTGCTAAGTCTTAATTTCACAACGGAGGTGTTTATCTCCCATGTTCCAGGACATCATCAACACACAACAAAATGACATCAGCGAGGAGAATCTGGCCCGTCTCACCGAGGACGAACTGCCGATTCTGCCTCTGCGCAATATCACGCCCATGCCCATGGCGGTGCTGCCCCTGGCCGTGGGCATCCCCCGCTCGGTGCGGCTCATCGAGGATGCCAGCCGCGGCTCCCGCATCATCGGCCTGGTGGCCATGAAAGACCCCGGCATCGAACTGCCCGGCCCGGAGGAAATCTACCGCACGGGCGTCCTGGCCCTCATCCACAAGGTGGTGCAGGCCGACGACGGCTCGTTGCAGGTTATCGCCCAGGGCCTGGAGCGGATCAAGATTTCCGAATGGACCGCGACCGATCCCTATCTCAAGGCCCGGGTCGAACTCGCGCCCGAAATCGCCGAGAACGACGTGGAGGCCGAGGCGCTGCGCGCCAGCCTGCTGGATATCGCCGAGGAAGTGGCCGAGATGCTGCCCAACCTGCCCGAGGGCATTGGCGCGTTCCTGCGGCAGATCAAGGACAACCGCCAACTGGTGTATCTCATCGCCTCCAACACCCCGCTGGAGGTGGAAGAAGCCCAGCAGATTCTGGAAGCGGACAGCATCAACGAGAAGATGCGCCTGCTGGTGCGCTTCCTGACCAAACAGAAGGAAGTGCTGAGCCTGCGCAAGCAGATCGCGGAGGAAGCCTCCGAGGAGATGAGCAAAGCCCAGCGAGATTACTACCTGCGCCAGCAGCTCGAAGCCATCCGCCGGGAGCTGGGCGAGCTGAACGAGACTGAAGCCGAGGTCGAGGAATATCGCCGCCGCATCGCCGAGTCGGAGCTACCCGAGGAAGCGGAGAAAGAAGCCCTGCGCGAGCTCAAGCGCATGGAGAAGATGCCGCCCCAGGCCGCGGAATACTCGGTCATCAAAACCTACCTTGACTGGCTGCTGGATCTGCCCTGGCACGCGCTCACCGAGGACAATCTCGACATCGAACACGCCCGCCAGGTGCTGGATGAAGATCACTACGACCTGCAGAAGGTCAAGGATCGCATCCTGGAATTCCTGGCCGTGCGCAAGCTGGTGCAGGAGCGGGGCATCGAGGAGCCCGAAGGCCATGAGGGCGAATTGCACGAGGCCATGGGCGCGATCCTCTGCTTCGTGGGCCCGCCCGGCGTGGGCAAGACCAGCCTGGGCAAGAGCATCGCCCGCGCATTGGGCCGCAAGTTCACCCGCATGAGCCTGGGCGGGATGCGAGATGAGGCCGAGATTCGCGGGCATCGCCGCACCTACATCGGGGCCATGCCCGGCCGCATCATCCAGGCCATCAAACGGGTGGGCGCCCGCAACCCCGTGTTCATGCTGGATGAGATCGACAAGGTGGGCATGGACTGGCGGGGCGATCCCAGCTCCGCCCTGCTGGAAGTGCTGGACCCCCAGCAGAACTACGCGTTCCGCGATCACTACCTGGACGTGGATTTCGACCTCAGCGACGTAATTTTCATCACCACGGCCAATACGATGGACACCATCCCCGCGCCTCTGCGGGACCGGATGGAGATCATCGCGCTGGAGGGCTACACCGAGCACGAGAAGCTGCACATCGCCCGCGGCTATCTCATCCCCCGCCAGCGCCGGGTGAACGGCCTGCGCAAGGATGAGATTAGCTTCAGCGACGAGGCCATCCGCACCATCATCCGGGATTACACCCGCGAAGCGGGCGTGCGCAACCTGGAGCGCGAGATCGGTTCGGTGTGCCGCAAGGTGGCGGTGAAGATCGCGGCGGGCCAAGTCCAACGCATGGAGATCTCGCCCGAACTGGTGCGCGAGTTCCTGGGCAAACCGCGCTACTTCTTCGATGCAGCCCTGCGCACCGAGCGCCCGGGCGTGGCCACGGGCCTGGCCTGGACGTCCGTGGGCGGCGATGTGCTCTTCGTCGAGGCCACCAGAATGAAGGGCAAGGGCAACCTCATCATCACCGGCCAGTTGGGCGAAGTGATGGAGGAGTCCGTACGCATCGCCTTCAGTTGGGTGCAGTCCAACGCCGAGGCCTTGGGCGTCGATCCCGCCGTGTTCGAGACCCACAACTTCCACATTCACGTCCCCGCGGGCGCCATCCCCAAGGATGGGCCCAGCGCCGGGGTGACCATGGTCACTGCTCTGGTCAGCCTGCTCACGGATCGCCCAGTGCGGGCCGACGTGGGCATGACCGGCGAGATCACCCTGCGAGGCCAGGTGCTGCCCGTCGGCGGCGTCAAGCAAAAGGTGCTGGCTGCGCATCGCGCGGGCCTGAAGACCATCATCCTGCCCCAGCGCAACGAGGCCGACCTGGACGACCTGCCCGAAGACATCCGCCAGGAGATGGACTTCGTGCTGGTGGAGGGCATCGAGCAGGTGCTGGAAGCGGCCCTGCGCCCCGCGGGCGAGCCCGGGCCTGCGCCCGAGCAGGCGCTGGAACGCTCCACCTCCCCCGAACCTTCCCTCAACTGAGCAAACGACGACAAACAAGAAACCCCGGAGGAACGCCCTCCGGGGTCTTTTTTACCTGCAATCGAGTTGACTCAGGCTTTCGCTTTCGCCTCTTCCAAAATCTCGAACAGGCGATTGGGGCTGAGGGGAATTTCGGTGATTTCGATGTCATAATCGGCCAGCGCGTTTTCGATGGCCTGGGCGAAGAGCGGCCCCACCGGGATCGCGCCCGCCTCGCCCACGCCCTTGACGCCCAGCTTGTTCAGCGGCGAGGGCGTCTCCTGATGCCACAGCTCGATGTGCGGCACTTCCATGGCGGTGGGGATGAGGTAATCAGCAAAGGAAGCGGTGAGCACCTGCCCGTTTTCATCGTAGACCATCTTCTCGTAGTAGGCGTTGCCGATGCCCTGGGCCACGCCGCCCTGCACCTGGCCATCCACAATCAGCGGATTGATGATGACGCCGCAGTCGTGCGCAGCCACATAGCGCAGGATTTTGATCATCATGGTCTCGGGATCGATTTCCAGAATCATGGCATGGACGCCGTTGGCCGTGGTCCCGCTTTCGGGCCCGAAATAGGCGGTGGATTCCAGGCCCGGCTCTGCATCCGCCTTGACTGCGCCGCGCAGGGGGTTGGCCAGCACGGCCAGAGTCTTCAGCGCCACCATGGATTCAGGATGGCGG
>JALWDV010000540.1 GCA_027036755.1 Anaerolineae bacterium | reverse complement strand
GGGCCGGGGTGGGGGCCAGGTCCAGCGGCCAAGGCTGCAAAACTGACGAACGCTGTCTTGAACGTTGGCTCAGCAGGCCTACCTTAGTAGTTACCCACCCTCGCAAAAACGATGGACCATCGATTCGCCGTCACCGAACCGCACTCACGACTGGATCGCTTTCTGGCCGCCCGCTTGCCCGCTCATTCTCGGGCCGAGGTGCAACGCTGGATCAAGGAGGGGCTGGCGCAGGTCAATGACAGGCCGGGCAAACCGGGCATGGCCCTGAAACCGGGCGATGTGGTCACCCTGACCATCCCGGAACAGCCTCCGACCGAACTCCTGCCCGAAGACATCCCGCTGGTCATCCTGTACGAAGATGAGGACGTCATCGCCATCGACAAACCCGCGGGCATGGTGGTGCATCCGGCCGCGGGCCACAGCGGCGGCACGCTGGTCAACGCCATCTTGTGGCATTTTCCCGACATCGAGGGCGTGGGCGAAGGGGGAAGGCCGGGCATTGTGCACCGGCTGGACAAGAACACCTCGGGCGTCATCCTGGTGGCGAAAAATCCGCGGGCGCACCGCCATTTGCAGGCCCAATTCAAGGATCGAACCATCGAAAAGACCTATCTGGCGCTGGTGCACGGGCATCTCTCGCCCGAACGCGGCATCATCGACGCGCCCATTGGACGGCATCCCCGCCATCGCAAGCGCATGGCCGTCGTGGCGCCGGGCAAAGGCCGCGAGGCCCGCACCGAGTACGAAGTCATCGCCTTTTACGACGCCAACACCCTGGCGGCGGCCCATCCCCTCACCGGGCGCACTCACCAGATCCGGGTGCATCTCGCCTCGTTGGGGCATCCCGTGGTGGGCGATACGGTTTACGGGCGACGGGATGCGTATCGGCTGGGGCGATTCTTCCTGCACGCCCATCGCATCCGCTTCCGCCGTCCCGCCGATGAGGCCCTCGTGGCACTGGTCAGCCCCCTGCCCCCCGAGCTGCAAGCCCTGCTGGACGCTCTTTCATAACGCCCCGTAACTACCTTGACAATGTCATATTACGCCATTCAGCAATTTCAAATTTAGAATCCGCAAGCGGAAAGGAGGCGACTTCACCCCTCCCGGCCTCCCTTTGGCCCCCACCCCGACCCTCCCCCGATACTCGCTGCGCTCGTGTTCGGGGGAGGGAGATGCCCATCTGCTACACAAATTGGCAAAGCGATGGGCTCCTCCCCCTGCAAGGCGGCAGCCGAAGCGGGGGGAGGCCGGGAGGGGGGCATGTCACCGGGCAAAACTCGAAATTGCTGCGTCACCATGCTGTAACGATGTCACGGCTCATTGCAGGGCGCTTTTCTGCCGACAACCGCCTGACGTTTTACGCATGACGTGGGCGGCATAAAAGGCCGACACTGCTTCGGCGGACGTTTTCTTGCCGCACCCTGTACAGGTGCATTCCTTCATCAAAAGGAGCCCCTACAATGCAACATCATCGTCGTTTTCATCGCTTTTTTTCGACAATCGATATACCCGTTCGACATATCGCCGGGCTGGCGCTACTGCTTCTGGCGCTTCTGGCGCTGGCCGCGTGCAGTCCGCCGGCGCTGCCCGCCACGCCGGCGGACTCCGCCCCGCAACCGGTCCAAGAGCTGGTGTTGGCCACCACCACCAGCACCTACGACAGCGGCCTGCTGGACGCCATCCTCCCCGATTTCGAGAAGAAAACCGGCATCAAGGTGGACGTGGTGGCTGTGGGCACAGGCCAGGCCCTGAAACTGGGTCAATCCAAAGACGCGGATGTGCTGCTAGTGCACGCCAAGAGCCGCGAAGAGCAGTTCGTGGCGGATGGCTACGCGCCTTTCCGCAAGGACGTGATGTACAACGATTTCGTCATCCTGGGCCCGAGGGATGATCCCGCGGGAATCAGGGGCATGACCAGCGCCGCGGATGCGTTCAGGAAGATCGCCGACGCCCGGGCGACGTTCGTCTCCCGGGGCGACAATTCCGGCACCCACATGAAGGAGATGGCCATCTGGCAGGCGGCGGGCGTGGAGCCCGCGGGCGATTGGTATGAGAGCGCGGGCCAGGGCATGGGCGCGGTGCTGACCATGGCCAACGAGCAGCAAGCCTACACCCTCAGCGACCGCGCCACCTACCTTTCCCGCCGGGATGGCCTGGACCTGGACATCCTGGTCGAGGGCGATCCCATGCTCTTCAACCAATACGGCGTGCTGCCCATCGCCCAGGATGAAGCGCATCAGGACAAATTCGCCGCGGCCATGGCCTTTGTGGATTGGATCACCAGCCCCGAAACCCAGCAGCTCATCGCCGAATTCGGCAAAGCGCAATACGGCCAACAACTCTTTTACCCCAACGCCAATCAGGACTAGACGGAGGACGGGCGACGATTGAGCACTTTTCTCGAAGGCTTTTTGCAGGCCCTCCAACTCATCGCCAGCTTCGATCCCGATCTGATGGAGATCGTGCGGCTGTCGCTGCTGGTCAGCGGCTCGGCGCTGGTCATCAGCGCGATGCTGGGGCTGCCCGCGGGCATCGTCCTGGGCCTGAAGGATTTTCGGGGAAAGCGGCTGCTGGTGGCGCTGGTCTACACCGGCATGGGGCTGCCGCCCGTGGTGGTGGGCCTCACCATCTACATTCTGCTCTCTCGCCAGGGCCCGCTGGGTGAATTGGGCTGGCTGTTCACGCCCCGGGCCATGGTCATCACCCAGACCATTCTCGCCCTGCCCCTGATCATCGGCTTCACCATGACCGCCATCGCCGCGGCGCCGCCCGCGTTGTCGCTGCAATTGCGCTCATTGGGAGCCACCCGGCGGCAGATCGTCCTCACCCTGCTGTATGAGGCCCGTGCGGGCGTGCTGGCTGCGCTCATCGCCGGTTTCGGAGCCATCATCTCCGAAGTCGGGTCGGTGACGATCGTGGGCGGCAACATCGAGCACAAAACCCGAGTGCTCACCACCTCCATCGTGCTGGAAACCCGCCGCGGGAATTTCGCCCTGGCCATCGCCCTGGGCGTCATCCTGCTGGCTATCACCTTTTCCGCCAACTGGCTGCTTTTGCACTTGCAAGGCCGCCTGGATCCCCGTCAGTAGGTAATGATTGATGATCAAAGATGACTCCACTGCAAAAAGGTCATTTCACCACGGAGACACGGAGGACACGGAGAAAATAGTGGTAGTTCACAGAGAAATTTCTCTCCAAATCTCACCTTTTTCTTCCTCCGTGCGCTCTGTGCCTCC
>JALWDV010000539.1 GCA_027036755.1 Anaerolineae bacterium | reverse complement strand
CGCCCCCCTTCCCCTGACCTGATTGCCATTATCGCTCCTTATTCCTGCGCGCCTTGTGAACGAGCAGGAACGCAGAAACGCGTCCGAAAACCTTCAATTTCCCCTCTTTTGGACGCGTCATCCCGCTCTCCAGCACCCCTCCTCGCCTTCACCCCCTCGTTATGTCTCTTTATTCGGCTTGTTAATGTGCGAAATACAGGCTTAGTAGTTACCGTTATCGGAAATAAGAAAGTTAGCGACAGTTCGCCGATGCGTATGAATATGATTCGCGGCCAAGGAGGCGCGGGGAGCCAATCCCGTAATGCGTGATACGTGATGCGTGACGACCTCACGCATTACGCATCACGCCCGTTGCAGACTCGCCCGACGTTGGCTTTGCCAACCTTCAGCAATCACCGATCATCCTATTTTCAAAACAGGTTATTTACATCACCTCGGGAGCCGACATGCCCATCAGGCCCAGCGCATAGGCCAGCGTGGCCTTGGCGGCCTGCACCAGCATCAGCCGGGCCTCGGTCAGGTCCTTCTGCTCCGGATCGATGACGCGGCAATGGCCGTAGAAGTTGGTGTAGGTCTTGGCTAGGTCCAGCGCGTAGTGGGGCAGATGATGAGGGGCCAGATGCTCCACGGCGTTGACCACGACCTCGGGCAGTTGCAGCATCTTGCGCAACAGAGCCAGCTCTTCGGGGCAGGTCAGCAGGTCGAGATGTTCGGCGCTGGGGGCCAGGCTCGCGTCCGCGGCTTTGCGCAGGATGGAGGCGGAGCGGGCGTGCGCGTACTGGATGTAGTACACCGGATTCTCGCTGCTTTGGGCCACGGCCAGGTCGATGTCGAAGTCGATGCGGGCCTCGTTGGAGTGGCTGAGCAGGAAGTAGCGGGCCGCGTCCGCGCCGACCTCTTCCAGCACCTCGCGCATGGTGATGATCTCGCCCGAGCGCTTGGAGATTTTCACCTCCTTGCCCCCGCGCTTGAGGGTGACCAGATCGTAGAGGACGATGGTCAGGCGTTCGGGCTCGATGCCAAAGGCTTTGAGCGCGCCGGGCAGGCGCTTGGCCTGATTCTGGTGATCCACCGCCCACACGTTGATGACCCAATCGAAGCCGCGCACGATGAATTTGTGATAGTGATAGGCCATGTCGCTGGCGAAGTAGCCGGGCTCGCCATTGGAGCGCACAAACACCTCGTCCCGATCGCCGCCGATGTATTTGCTGGCCCGGAACCAGACAGCGCCATCCTTCTCGTACAGGTCGTCTTGTTCCCGCAGGATGGCGTGCACCCGGGCGAATGTGCCGTCGTCGTACAGGCTTTGCTCCGAAAACCAGCTATCGAAGACGACATTCATCATCGCCAGATCATCCGCCAGCTCGGCGAGAACGAGTTTCAGGCCCAGTTCACGGAAACGAGGCGCGATTTCCTCCTCGGGCAGGGCCAGCAGGCTGTCGCCGTGTTCGGCCTTGATCTTCTCGGCATATTCGATCATGTACGCGCCGGGATAACCGTCGGCCGGAATCTCCACATCCATTCCGAAGAGCTGTTGGTAGCGCCGCCACAGGGTCATGGCGAAGGTGTCCATCTGGGCGCCGCGATCGTTGATGTAGTATTCTCGCTGCACCTGATAGCCGCTGTTTTCCAGCAGCCGCGAGAGCGCGTCGCCGATAGCCGCGTTGCGAGCGCCGCCGAAATGCAGCGGGCCCGTGGGATTGGCGCTGACGAATTCCACCTGCGCTTTCTTGCCTCCGCCCAGGTCTACGTGGTAATAGCCCGCGGCGTCCTGGGAGATGGCGTGGGCCTGTCGGGCCAGCCAGGCGGGCGAGAGGTAGAGGTTGATGAAGCCCGGTTTGGCCACTTCCGCCCGATCCAGAAAATCGGCGTCGGGCAGACGCTGGATCAGAATTTCGCCGATTTGCATGGGCGCGAGCTTGCTCGCCTGCTGCGCCTTCAGCGCCTTGTTCACCTCGCGCACGATCTGCAAGGGCAGCGCACAGGAATAATCGCCCTGTCCTTTGCGCCGCGGCCGGCTAACGGTGACGGGCGGCATGGGAAATTTGGGCAGATTGCCCTTTTTCATGGCCTTTTTCAGAGCCTGCGCAATCAGATCTTCCAGTTGGGATTGAATCATCATGATGAGAACGTGGTGAGAGAAGATGAATGGGAGTGACTATACAGCTCACATGTCAAACCTTGAAGGTTGGAGCCGCCAACGAGCGACACGCCAAGACCGTAAAACGTCAAGCGTCACACGTCACACTGCTGTAACGATGTCATGGTTCATTGCGGGACACATCTTTGGCGATAACGGCTTGATGTTTGACGTTTAACGTTTGACGTTTGACGTCTGACGTTTGTAACTGCGAGTTGGTTATCTTTTTTTCTCAAACCTGGCTGTACTGAAAAAACCTTCAACACGGAGGCACAGAGCGCACGGAGGAAGAAAAAGGTGAGATTTGGAGAGGAATTTCTCTGTGAACTACCACTATTTTCTCCGTGTCCTCCGTGTCTCCGTGGTGAAATGACCTTTTTGCAGTGGAGCCAAACCTGACAGGTTCTCGTAATCCTGGCGGTAAGAAGTGCGGTTTTCAGCCAGCAACGAAGCGTGCAAGGCTCTGAATCGCTGCCAAAGGAACCTGTCAGGTTAATTCAAGCGAAAACGACCTTGGCAATTACGATGAATGGGTCAAAGAAAAACCCTCCGCGGCTGGGGAGGGCAGTTAATCAAGGGAGATGAACAGCATACACAGAGGCGGCTCAAATGTCAATTTAGACCTGGCCCCACTCCTCCAGCATCAGCCGAAACAGGTCGGATTCGGTGATGACGCCCACAGGATGCCGATGGTCATCGATGACCGGCACGCCGCCGATCTTGTGCTCCAGCATCAGTTGCACCACGGTGCGCAGGTGCTCCTCCGGGCCCACTGCAAAGACGGGCGTGGACATGATCTCATCCACCGCCAACAGAATTTCATCCTGATCCGGCGCGTAGGGATTGGTGACGTTGTAGATGGAGAGGGCTTCCCGCACATCGCCGTCGCTGATGATGCCGATGAGGATGTCGTCTTCATCGACGACGGGCAGGCGGCGGATGTTCTTTTCTTCCATGAGTGCGGAAGCTTCCAGCACGGTGGCGTCCCAACGCACGGAAACCGCGGGCGAAGTCATAACATCTCGGGCCAAATACGAGCGCATGGTGAATCTCCCTGTGAGGTGAGCAGGATGATAGGTGGAAAAGGAATTGACGCGACGTGGCAAACGCTTGTCGTCTGTGGTGCAAAACGCTGACGATTTGTTTAGCTTTGCTCAGCTTGCAGTTGCGTTTCCAGCACTTGTTCCAGGTAATCAAGCAGGTCGGTTTCAGTGAGGATGCCGACCAGTTTGTCACCTTTCATGACTGGAACGCCGCCGTATTTATGTTTACGCATCAACCGAACCGCGTCCAGGAGGTCGCTATCGACCTCGACGGTGACGGGATCGGGCGTCATGCAGCTGCGCACCTCGATGTGCTCCATCAGGTAACTGTCGTACCAGCCTTCGCGCATCACGAATGGCGAATTCATCGCCAGGCGCAGATCGCGATCAGTGATAATCCCCACCAGCTCCCCGTTTTCCACCACCGGCAGACGTCGGAACCCGCCGCGACGCATCCGCGTCAGAGCCGCCCCAATGGAATGGTTGGGGGTGATGGTGACGGGGTCGGGCGTCATAATGTTTCGTACAAGCATACGCTTATTATCTCCATTCGCATTGTGTCATGCAAGTGGACTGTTTACAATGATGGAGATCATATTCTCTGATGATCGGCCCGCGGCCATCCGTTGCTCAGGGCATCACAAAATCGGCGCCAATGATGATGACGACATCGGCCTGAAGCTGCTCCGGCGCGCCGGGGCGGATGTTTTGATCGGAGACGCCCAGGAGATCGGCCAATTGTTTGGTGACGGGCGATTCATTGCTAACGATGATTTGGGTCTGGGCGTAGTCGTTGCGGTCGGCCAGGCCCGTTCCCACCACATCGTAGCCATGCGCGATGAGGATATCCGCCAGTTCTTTCTCCCGGCCTGCGATTCCAGCGCCGTTCAGCACCACTATCCGGGCATCCTGCGGCGCGGAGACGGCGGGCGGCTGGGCGGTCGTTTCGGTCGGGGGCGATTGCGGGGGCGGGACGGCTTCCCCCCGGGCGTCGCCGTTTTCGGCGTCGGCCGCGAAGAAATCGTTGATGGCGGCCTGGATGATATCCATTTTGGGCATGAGCACAGACGCGCCCTTCTCGGTGATGGTCGGCTCCACCATGTTCACGTCGATGATCAATCGGCGGATGTGATCCAGCTTCATCTTGCGGGCCATGTTCGCCAGCGAGATCATCTTGCTGATGGGCATGTCGGTCTGGATGGAGTCGGACAGGATGTTGAGGAGGACGGGCGCGCGGGAGACCAGATGCGGCAATTCGCCCGTGCTGAGCACTTTGTCTTTGATGGCCATAATGACCTGCTGCTGCCGCTGCATTCGCCCGAAGTCGCTGTCCACATGACGGGTGCGGGCGTATTTCAGCGCCAGGTCCGCATCCATGCAGTAATGGCCCGGCTCAAGATAAAGGGGATCATAGCCGTAGTTGTCATCGGGAAAGGTGGGGTCATCGATGAGCTTGGGCACGTGGATATCGATGCACCCGATCTCCTCCAGCAGCTTGCGGAAGCCCTCGAAGTTGATGCGCACATAATAATCCACCGGTTGGCCGATGAGGTTTTCCACCGTCTTTTTGGCCAGCGCGGGCCCGCCCCCCGGGTAGTTCTTGGCGTCGCCGATGACATGGGCGCTGTTGATGCGGGTCTCCCAGAATCCGGGCACTTTCACCCACAGGTCGCGCGGGAAGGAGATCATGCCCACATCCCCTGTTTTGGGGTTGATGTGCAGCAGGATCATGGTGTCGGTGCGATAGTAGCCGTGCTCGCCCGGGCGCTGATCGATGCCCAACAGCAGGATGTTGATGGGCTCTTGCGTCTCCCAGAAGGAGTTCAGATCGACTTGCGGCGTTGCGCCCGGCACTGGCGCGGAGGCGGATTTGCCCTCGGGCTGCTGTTGCAGCGATTGATCCGTCAGCAAAAGCGGCGAGGATTTCTGCTCGCCAGCGGAATGCAGCGCGGTCTGGGCCTGGGGCGAAGCGGAGAGGATGGTGCGGGCGGTGCGGAAGAAGAGAAAACTCGCATAGAAAAAGGATGCGAGGAAGATCACCAAAAGCAGGCCCAAAAGCCCGCCGGAAAAAATTTTTCGGAAGGGGGAGACAGGGGATGGGGACGAATGGAGTTGCCGTGTCATAGTGGATGAAGTGTACCCTGTAAGACGGTCTGAGGCCAAATGGCGTTCACCACGTTCGCCCGGCGATGAAGTCGCCGGGCTACAGAACAGCGCCGGATAAATCCGGCTAAGCCCCGAAGGGGCGCTGTTTCTAGCCGGGGGACTTCATCCCCCGGCGCTGGCGGCAGCGAAAAGGGGAAGCTATTTCAGGACATTCACTATGTTTTACGTCTCGACCGTCGATTTGTTCCACTCACAGCCGTTTGGCTTTTTGTTGCAGAGCATAGAGGAAGTTTAGCGCTTCCAGGGGCGTCATGGTGTTGATGTCGGCCTTTTCGATCTCTTCGCGGATGGGGTCGGGGCCTTCGTTGAAGAGGGCCAGTTGCATGGTCGCGGCTTCGCCCACATCCAGCAGCTCATCCTGACGCCCGCCTTCTTCCAATTGCCGCATGATCTCGTTGGCCCGGGTGATGACCTGTTTGGGCAAACCCGCCAGTCGGGCCACATGCACGCCGTAGGATTTATCCGCACTGCCCGGACGAATCTCGTGCAAAAAGACCACGTCATCCCCCTGCTCGGCCACAGCCACATGATAGTTGACGATGTGGGGCAGGCGGTCGGCCAGCGCGGTCAGCTCGTGATAGTGGGTGGCGAAAAGGGTGCGGGAGCCCAGCCGGGGATGGCTGTGGATGTATTCCAGCACGGCCCAGGCGATGGCCATGCCGTCGTAGGTGCTGGTGCCCCGGCCCAGCTCGTCCAGGATGAGCAGCGAGCGGCTGGAAGCGTGGTTGAGGATGTTGGCGGTCTCCACCATCTCCACCATGAAGGTGGATTGGCCGCTGTGAATCTCGTCCTGTGCGCCGATGCGGGTGAAGATGCGATCCACCAGGCCGATGCGGGCCTCGTCTGCGGGCACGAAGGAGCCGATCTGGGCCATGAGCGCAATCAGCGCGGTCTGGCGAAGCCAGGTGGAGTTGTGGCTGATGAAACCCTCGGCCACGAAGGCGTGTTCCTGGGGCACGGAAAAATCGTACACCCACGCCCGGCCTGGACTTTTTTCTACGATGGGATCATAAAAGTAATGGTTTGCCTGGATGTCTTCCAATTCTGGACAAGAAACGTCGTTTTGGCGGCAGTAATCGATCAGCTCATCCAGCTTGCGATAGCTGATGTTGCGTCCCTGGGGAATGTAGGTGTAGAAGATGCTGTTGATGGACTTCACCCGCTTCAGGGCCACCGGTTTATCGGTTTTGTCTACGATGCGCTGCTGGATGATTTTCAGCGTCTTGTCCAGATGAGGGATGCCGCCCACGTTGGGCATACGCAGGTCCGACGCCAACTCGGCCCGCTGCGCCTTGCGCGGCAGACGGAATCCGACGATCTGATGAAAGCGAATAGCCTGCTCGCCATTGACGCCCAACCGGTAGGATGTGCGGCGTTTGGTGGGTTTTTCATGCAGAGAAGCGAGGATGCCTAGATTCAGAAGCAGCATCCGCACCTGACGCACCAGCATCTTGGAGGAGAGGCCGAGGCTGAGGTTGCCGTAGCGGTTTTCCGCTGTGCCATCGGCGTCGAATAGACCTTGCAGGAAAGCGATCACCATCTGGCGGGGAGCTTGCAAAATGGCATCGGGAACGGTTTTTTGCCAGGAAGCATGATAGCCCAGGCCATTGGCGGCCAGGAAGGAGCGAATCTGGACGCTGGTGACTGTAAAATCCTTGCCATTGGATTTTGCGCCGGGCGTGTAGCCAAACTGTTCCTGCATGATGCGACGAAATTCGTCGGCTATCCAGGGATCGCCCGTGCTGAGCAGGAAACTGTTGCGATAGGTCAGTGTGCCATCCCCCAAAAGCAAGCCAAAGAGATAGGCCAGGTCGGGATTGAGTTCGGTGGGAAGGGTGTAGCGTTTGGCCCGGTGATCCAACGCTTCCTCGGGCATGCGCAAGCGCGTCTGATTTCCCCACAGCTCGTTGCCGTAGCGGATGGCGACATAATCCTCGTCACGAAGCTCATCCAACCGCCGCCATTGCTCCCGACCATCCGCGCTGCGCACCCAGATGCGATGTTCGGGCGTGCCTTCCAGCTCGAAGCCGGTGCGGGTGCGGATGCGGATGGTTTCCTGTTCGCCGCCCGTATAGAAATGGCTCGTTTGCACAGGCCCGCGCGGGCCATCCAGCGTCACATCCAGAGGACGAAACGAGTCATCCTCCTGCTTGGGGCTGGCAAAGTGGGCGATGGGATGCAACCCCTGCCCGGTCAAAAGCAGGGTGTCGCCGGTCACGCATTTGCCCCCCATGTTGGGGCCGGTGAGGATGGCGATGGCGTTGTCGGGATCGAGCCGGGCGTCGTTGGGGGTGAAGACCGTCCCCTCCAGGGTCAGCTCCACCACCGGATGCCGCCCCGCCCGGATGTCGATGATCTGCTCCTCGTCGATCTGCGGGCGCACATAACGCCGGTCAACGGCCACATCGGCCAGGGCCGCGTGCACATCCAGCTCGGCGATGGCCGCGGCCGCAGCCAGCAGTCGGGGCGCCATGCCCGCGATTTCGGCCACCACGCCCTTGTAGATGCTGCTTTCCAGATCCAGCAGCCGCTCTTGGGCGTTGAGGATGAGGGACTCGTATTCTTTGAGCTCGGGCGTGATGTAACGCTCCGCGTTGACCAGGGTTTGCTTGCGGATGTAGTCGGCCGGAGCTTTGTCGGTCTGGGATTTGGGGATTTCGAGATAATAGCCAAAAACCTTGTTGTAGCCCACCTTCAGCTTGTTGATGCCGGTGCGCTCCCGCTCTTTGGCTTCCAGGCCCGCGATGTAGGCCCGGGCGTCCTTTGCGGCCAGAGAGATGCTATCCAGCTCCGCGTTGTAGCCGGGGCGGATGACGCCGCCGTGGGCCAGGGTGGCGGGCGGGTCTTCGGCGATGGCTGCTTCCAGCAGATGCAGGGCGTCTTCGTTCAGGTCGATGGCCGCATCCCGCTGCAGTCGGGCGGCGATCTCTTTCACCCGGGGCAGGGCCCGCAGACTCTCTCGCAGCCCCGTCAGGTCGCGGGGCGTGGCGATGCCCTGGGTGCAGCGATTGGCCCAGCGCTCGATATCCCGGATGGGCTTCAACGCCTCTCGCAGCTCCGCCCGCTCCAGCGCCGCGTTCACCCAGATTTCCACGCCATCCAGACGCTGGTTGATGCGCGCCGCATCCAGCAGGGGCTGACTCACCCATTTGCGCAGCAGCCGCCCGCCCATGGGCGTGATGGTGCGATCCAGCACCCACAGCAGCGAGCCCTTGCGCTGTCCCTCCCGCAGCGTCTCCACCAGCTCCAGATTGCGACGGGTGGCCGGGTCCAGCAGCATGTAATCATCGGTGGTGTAGGTGCGCAGCGGCTGCAAATGCCCCAACACCTGCTTTTGCGTCTCTCGCAGATACGCGATGAGCCCGCCCGCGGCGCTGATAGCCAGGGGCTTGTTCTCGCAGCCGAACGCGTCCAGCGAGCTGACGCCGTAATAATCCAGCAAAGCCTGTCGCGCGGCCTCGGTCTCGAAGCGCCAGGGTTCATAGGGGGTGATGGCGTACTCGTCCAGGCTCGGATAGCCGCCAACGTCGGGGATGAGCAGCTCGGCCGGGCCCAGGCGGGCCAGCTCCTCCCGGGCGCGGCGGGCCACCTCCTCGCCCCGAATCTCGGTGACCGCGAACTCGCCCGTGGTCACATCTGCATAGGAGATGCCCGCGCGTTTGCCCCCTTCGAAGATGAGCGAGGCGATGTAGTTGTTGCGGCGCTCGTCCAGCAGCGCGGGCTCCACCAGGGTGCCGGGGGTGATCACCCGCACCACATCTCGCTCCACCAGCCCCTTGCCCACCTCGCCCACCTGCTCGCACACCGCCACCTTGTAGCCCGCGCGAATGAGCTTGGCCAGATAAGTCTCGGCGCTGTGCCAGGGCACGCCCGCCAGAGGCACGCGTTGCCCTTTGCTCACCGGGCGACTGGTGAGGGTGACTTCGCACACCTCGGAGACGATCTTGGCGTCCTCGTCGAAGGTCTCATAAAAATCCCCGAGCCGGAAGAAGAGAATGGCGTCGGGGTATTGTTTTTTGATCTGGAGATATTGCTTGCGCATGGGGGTGGACATGGCTGAAATTGTAGCCAATGTCGCCTGCGATGCCAAATTATCCCGGAAGCGTCACCCGTGTGACAGGCATCCCCGAACGCTTCGGAACCGGCGCGCGTCTCGGGCCATGCCGATCAAATCATCACATCTTTCGTTCTTTCACCGCCCGGATCACCTCCGCGGTGCGGGCGGCTGCATTCTCCCAGGTGAAGGCCCGGGCCCGGGCGATGAGCAAATCCCGATCGGGCGGGTTGTCCAGCACATCCAGGATGGCCCGGGCGTAGGCCTCCTCGTCGTCTGTGGGAACGGGCTGAACGATGCCGCCGGTGATCTCGGGCAGGGAGCTGTTATCGGCCACCAGCGCCGGCGCGCCGCAGGCCATGGCCTCCAGGGGCGGCATGCCAAAGCCCTCGTAGCGAGAAGGAAAGAGGAAGAGTTCGGTCATGGTGTAGAGCGCGGGCTTGTGCGCATCGGGCACGAAGCCCAGCACCCGCACATGATCCTGCAACCCCAGCGCTGTGATAATCGGCCGCGGGTCGGTGAACCAGTGGTCTTGGGGGTCGGGCAGCTTGCCCGCAATGACCAGATCGGGCAAATCGGGGCGCGTTTTCCGGGCCCGGGCGTAAGCCCGCAGCATCAGCGGCACATTCTTGCGGGGGTCGAAGCCGCCCAGGTAGAAAAGATAACGCTGGGGCAGGTCATATTGCTGGCGGATACGGGCCAGCTCCTCCTCGTCCTCCACTGGCGCGTGGGGCGCGCCCAGGCTCTCGTAGGTGACATGCACCTTGTCTGCGGGGACCTCCAGCAGGCGGATGATGTCATCGGCCGCGGACTGGCTGACGGTGAGGATGGCGTCG
>JALWDV010000538.1 GCA_027036755.1 Anaerolineae bacterium | reverse complement strand
CAGATGGTCATCTCCCTCCCCCGATACTCGCTGCGCTCGTGTTCGGGGGAGGGAGATGACCATCTGCCCGACAGATTTGCAATCCAGCGGACTCCTCCCCCTGCAAGGCGTCAGCCGAAGCGGGGGGAGGCCGGGAGGGGGGCTTGTCACCAGGCCAAATTTGAAATTGCTGGACGTGTTTGGAGGGAATTTGACATTGTCGAACTATACAGGCCACAGCGAAAAAACGCCTGATGAAGCAACGTTGGCCATTTATGCCAATCTACGTCATGCGAAAACGTAAAACGTCACGCCGTTATCGCCAAAGACGCTTCCTGCAATGAGCCATGACAACGTGACAGCAGTGTGACGTGTGACGTTTGACGCTTGACGTTTTACTGTCTTGACGTGTCGCCTGTTGGCGGCTCTACCTTCAAGGTTTGACATGTGAGCTGTATAGTCACAAACGTTTTCAGGAAAGCCGTCATTTGAGGGAATTTTATGCAAGCATTCAAAGCATTTACGAAATTCATCTTCCGTCTGCTGGTGGTGTGGTTTATCGACACCCTTTCGCTGTTCCTGACCGCGGAGCTGATCTCGGGCGTCACCATCGCCAGCGTGGGCCAGAGTTCCCGTTTAGGCGTGGCCGCGGCCGCGGCCCTGGTGTTGGGCGTGGTCAACCTGCTGGTTCGCCCGGTCATCCTCATGCTGTCCATTCCCCTGGGCTTCATCTTTGTGTTCATCGTGGGCTTCTTCGTCAACGCCATCACCCTGATGATCACCAGCAGCCTGATCTCGGGATTCACCGTTGACGGTTTTTGGGCGGCGGTGCTGGGCGGCCTGGCTCTCAGCTTCATCAACACCGTCATCACCAATATCATCTCGGTGGACGACAACGACTCTTTCTATCAAGGCGTGGTGGAGCGTCTCGCCGCCCGCACGTCGTACGAAATCGAGGATAATCCCAGGCCCGGTCTGCTGATGATGGAGATCGACGGCCTGAGCTACTGGCATCTCAAACACGCCATCGAAAAAGGCATGTTGCCCACCTTCAAAAGGCTGATGGAGCGGGACGGCTTTGCGCTCTCGCATGTCGATTGCGGCCTGCCTTCGCAGACCTCGGCCTGTCAGGCCGGCATCATGTTCGGCGATAATTACGATATTCCCGCGTTTCGGTGGTACGACAAGGAACAGCAGAAGCTGTATGTTTCGAGCAAGGATGCGCCGGAGATCAACGCTCGGTACGCCCATGGACAGGGATTGATGCGCGGCGGGGCCAGCATCAACAACATGATGAACGGCGACGCCAGACTTTCGTTGCTCACCCTGGCGGACCTGACCTCGGGCGATGAGGAGCAGCGCAAGCAGCGCGCCCGCGACATCTATCTGCTGATGCTGAACCCCTATTTTTTGATGCGCGTGATCGTGCTCTTCCTGTGGGAGTCGTTGGTCGAGGTGTGGCAGTATGGCAAGGCCCGGATGAAGAACGTGCAGCCGCGCCTGAACCGGCTGCATGGCGGCTATCCCTTCATTCGGGCGGCCACCACGGTGTTCATGCGCGATATCTCGGGCTATCTCACGGCGCTGGAGGTTATTCGCGGCTCACCCGTCATTTATGTCACCTGGCCCGGCTATGACGAGGTGGCGCATCACTCGGGCCCGTGGAGCTCCGACGCCTTCGGCGTCCTGCAGCGTTACGATGAAATCATCGCCTCCATGCTGGATATCATCGAGCGCAAAGCGCCGCGGCCCTACAACCTGGTTATCCTTTCCGACCACGGGCAGTCTTTCGGAGCCACATTCAAGCAGCGCTACAATCATGATCTGAAGGAATACATCGAGTCGCTGCTTCCCTCGCACGTGAAGGTGCAGGCCTCGCTGGGCGGCGATGAGGGCAGCGTTTCGGTGACTGCCATGAGCGCCGAGCTGCAAAACGTGCACGAATTCGGCGAAGGCGGCGCGGTGGGCAAGCGGGTTGTGGGCGGAGCCAAAAGCTTCCTGTCCGACGCCTCGAAGGCCATCTCGCCCGATGAGATGCTGGCTCTGGACGCCAACATCACCGTATGCGGCAGCGGCAACATCGCGCAGGTGTATTTCGATCTTGCTCCTCGCAGGTTGACGCTGGATGAGCTCGACAGGGCCTATCCGGGCCTGGTGAATGAGATGGTGCAGCACGAAGGCATCGGGCTGATTGTGGGCTACAACGACCAGGGACAGCCCATCGCCATGGGCAAATCGGGCACGCGCAATTTGCACACCGACGAAGTCGCGGGCGAAGACCCGCTGGCCATGTTCGGCGATCCTGACTTGCGGGCCACGCAGGTGCGACGCATCGCCGATTTTCCGCACGCTGGCGATCTCATCGTCAACAGCACGGTTTTCCCCGATGGCACGGTCGCGGCCATGGAGGAGCTTATTGGCAATCATGGCGGCATCGGCGGCGAACAGACGGACGCCTTTATCTTCCACCCGCCTAATCTGGATGTTCCTCCGACGACCAATTCCACCGATGTTTACCACATCCTGAACGCCTATCGCGAGGCGGCTCCCGCGGCCATCGACACAGGAAGAAAGGAAGAGGCGGGCGCAGCGGTGGAGTCCTGGTCATTGGCCACGTTGGCCAGGGGATTTTCCTTCGACACCGGCTGGGTGGGCAAGATGCTCCGGGCCATGGTGCTGGATACGTCCGTTTATCGCGAACTCGTCGATGATCCCTACATGACGGGCCCCGCGTTGCTGATTTTGGCGCTGGGCGTGATCATCAAGGGGATCGCTTTCCATGGCGCTTTCGGTTGGCAAAGGGTGATCCTGGATGTGTTCGCAGCGCTGCTCGCGGTGCTCCTGCTTTATCTGACCGGTCTGGCCATGGGAGGCAAGGCCACTTTTACCCAGACATTGCGGCCCGTTGGCTTCGCTTTCGCCGTCAAATTTTATCTCGCGCTCTCTTTCCTGCCCGTCATTGGCGATCTGGTGGAATTCCTGACAGTTGCGCTCTCTCTGGTCGCATTCTGGATTGCGGGCGTGCAGGCTCATAAACTGCGCGGCTGGCGCAGCCTGGCGTTTCCCATCGCCGTGCTCATTGTCTTCGCCATCTCGGCTTTTGCGCTCAGCACGCTGATCGAAGGCGTCGCCTTCACCCTGGCTTCCTTCTTGCAGCATCTGGGCGTTGCGCCCTGACACCCTCCCAGCCTCCTTTTTGCCCCCGCCTCACCGACAGCAATTCCAAATTTAGAATCCGCAAGTGGAAAGGAGGCGATTTCACCCCTCCCGGCCT
>JALWDV010000536.1 GCA_027036755.1 Anaerolineae bacterium | reverse complement strand
GTTAATTGCATGTGAAATTAATATGCATTGTATAAAGTAAATTGTAGGCATGACAACAAGATTTCTCATTATATGTGCAACTCTCGCTGTCAACCACGTGAAAATAGGGATTACATAGACACGCGACCTCAACAACAACTTCTTGACAAGAAGTCCATTAATCAGTGGTCCAATCTTGTTTTGCCGCCTGTCAACGTATTAAGAATGGCACATCTAGACGCCATCACATATACGACAGAATTCACGTGACGTTAGCCACCTTTAAGGCAGCTCGGAGTACATATCTCACTTCCGGTTATTTACGTGACAGAAAATCTGGGTTAATTAATTCCGAGTGGACGTCGCCTGGCAGAGTTCCGGTGTTACAAGCAACACGCAGTTCTTGCTAACGCTAATGCGTCCATAAAAGCTAAACCTAAACGCAAGGACGGGATAATTGAACCAGTTGGCACGAACCTGTGGTTTTGAGGTTTTAAGATCATCATTCATCAAGAAGTGTTAAAATGTGAAAGAATATTAACAATGATAAAATATAAACAATTCAATTGAGATGACACAATCGAACCGTGACAAAATTAACCTATAAGCAAGTGTGCAATAGCATTGTATAGGCACCATCATGTTTGCCAATATTAGCATGCATTTCAGTAGAAGATATCTATGTAAAATTTTTACACATTTCGTTTTGTTTATGTACAGATAATTTACAAGCTAGGTTTATCAGAAGGTAAGCGCCTGGATTTTGGAGTACCACAAGGATCTGTTCTGGGACCACGTCTGTACTGTTTGTACTCGAAACCAATTGGTGAGATATGTTGCCAACATGATTTGCTTTACCACTGTTAGGCAGATGATACCCAGGTTTATATAACTATACTGCCAAAAGAAACCTGGTTAGATGTCTCAAAGAAATTGGAAGCTTGTCTGGCCGATATCAGCACCTGGATGAGTGCAAATATGCTTAAGTTGAACCAGGAAAAGACAGAGTTGATTATTTTCA
>JALWDV010000535.1 GCA_027036755.1 Anaerolineae bacterium | reverse complement strand
GGTTGGCTGTACTAAAAAAAACTTCACCACGGAGGCACAGAGCGCACGGAGGAAGAAAAAGGTGAGATTTGGAGAGGAATTTCTCTGTGAACTACCACTATTTTCTCCGTGTCCTCCGTGTCTCCGTGTTGAAAAACCTTTTTGCAGTGCATTCACCTTTAGCCCTTTGATTCTTGTCCCTTGTCGGCGACAGGAAGACTCCTGGTCCGGGCGACGCTTTCCGGGTTCCACGACTTTCTTCGCGACGAAGAGATTGCCCTCTCATTTATGAGCTCAACGCCCTCTCGTAAACCTGTACCAACCGAAGATATCGACGAAACGCTTCAGGCGCCCCCTGCCGGTGAAGCTGGGGCTGAACGCGGCCCCGAAACCTCCGAGGACGACATTCTGCCGCCGCTGGAGGCTTTGGCCGCGCCCGTCATCGAGCTGGATGATTTGCCAGACCTGGAGATCCCTGATGACGACGCCCTGCTCTTGCCTGAGCTGGATCGGGACGAGGCGCTGGAGGCCGAGGTGGCGAAGGAGTATGTCAAGCCTGTCACCGAGATACTGGAAGATACGATCAGCGTCAGCGATCCGGTGCGCCAGTATTTGCAGGAGATCGGGCGTCATCCGCTGCTGAGCCAGGAGGAAGAGGTCGCCATCGCCAAACGCATCAAGGCGGGGCAAGAGGCGTTGGCCGAGCTGAAGGCCCGGGCCGAAGAGGCGGGCGTCGCATCTGATGAGTTCCTGGCCGCCCTGCCCGCGGAGGAGCGGGAGCGCATCGAGGCCTTGATCTACGACGGCAAGCGGGCCGAACGCGAGCTGGTGAATAGCAACCTTCGGCTTGTCGTGAGCGTGGCCAAGCGCTACGTGGGCCGCGGCATGAGCCTGCTGGATTTGATCCAGGAGGGGAATCTGGGTCTGTTGCGAGCGGTGCAGAAGTTTGATCACACCCGCGGCTTCAAATTCAGCACCTACGCCACCTGGTGGATTCGCCAGGCTATCATGCGGGCCATCGCCGATCAATCCCGCACCATTCGCATTCCCGTGCACATGGTCGAAAGCATCAACCGGGTGATGCGCACCCAGCGGGCGCTGACGCAGAAGCTGGGCCGCGATCCCGCGCCCGAGGAGATCGCGGTGGAGATGGATTTCATCGAGCCCGAGGAGGAGCGGAACGCGGTTCGGCAGGCGCTGGCCCAGGGACGTCCCCTGAATCCCACCCAAAAGCGGGCGTTGCGCCGGGCCACGGCCAAGGTTCGCAACATCATCCGTATGGCGCAGGAGCCCATGTCGTTGGAAACGCCTGTGGGCAATGAGGAGAATAGCTTTTTGGGCGATTTCATCAAGGACGAGAGCGCTCCGGCCCCGGTGGACGCAGCCACGCGACAGCTCTTGCGCGAGCAAGTCGAGAAAATACTCAAGGAATTGAACGACCGCGAGCGCAAGGTGCTGGAAATGCGCTTCGGGCTTGTAGATGGCCGCAATCGCACGCTGGAGGAGGTGGGAAACGAGTTCGGCGTCACCCGCGAGCGCATTCGCCAAATCGAGGCCAAGGCCTTGCGCAAGCTGCGCCATCCCCAACGCAGCCGCAAGCTGCGGGATTATCTCACCGAGTAGCAAGCCGCCGCGAATCCCTTGCTACGTCATTTCGACGACCGCAGGGAGGGGAAATCTCCTCGTCTGCAAGGGGATTTCTCGGTCGCTGCGCTCCCTCGAAATGACGTGGGAGAGCCTATTTACGGAACAGTCCGATGACGGGCAAGCCCGCGCCGATACCGATGAAAGACGAGGACACGGATTGACACGGCCTTCGGTCACAGATTTTTTGAATTATCCGTGTTTTTCTGTGTTCATCCGTGTTCTATTTTCAAAGCAGGAGGAGACCCATGATCTCGCGAGCATCTCTGGAAGAGCGGGAGCGCCGTTTTCTGGCGCCCTGGGGCATGAAGAGTGCGGACACGCGCGGCCGGGTGCATCCAGACGACGAGGCCGATTATCGCACGGTGTATCAGAAGGATCGGGATCGGATTGTGCACACGACCGCTTTTCGACGGTTGGCTTATAAAACTCAGGTGTTCGTTTACCATGAAGGCGATCATTACCGCAATCGTCTGACGCACACCATGGAGGTGGCCCAGCTTGGGCGCACCCTGGCCCGGGCGCTGGGAGCCAACGAGGAGCTGACCGAGGCCATCTGCCTGGCCCACGATCTGGGACATCCCCCCTTTGGGCACACGGGCGAGCACATTCTCAATCATCTGATGCAGGGGCATGGCGGCTTCGATCATCAGCGCCAGACCATGCGCATCGTCGAAAAACTGGAGCAACGGTATCCCGATTTTCCGGGCCTGAATTTGAGCTACGAGGTGCGGGAGGGGCTGGTCAAGCACGACACCGATTACGACGTCATCAACGCGGAGGGCTATGAGCCCGAGCTGGCGGGCGCGCTGGAATGTCAGTTGGCCAACATCGCGGACGAGATGGCGTGGAACACCAGCGATCTGGATGACGGCCTGTATGCGGGCATTCTCGACGTTGCGGATCTGGCCGAGCAGCCCCTGTGGCGGCGGGTGATGGACAGCCTGGGCCTGCCTTATCGCATCGACCATCTGGATTCGCTGACCCGGGCCCGGATCATCCGGCGGCTGGTGGGCATCGAGATGACGGACGCCATCGAATACACCTACGCCCAGCTCATGGCCCACAACGTGCAGTCGGTGGATGACGTGCGGGCCATCGGGCGCAACATCGCCGGTTTCAGTCCCGATTTGGTGGAAGCCAACGCGGTGCAAAAGAAATATCTGTTCGAGCATTTCTACCGCAGCTATCGGGTGGTGCGCATGGCCAACAAGGCGGAGATCATCCTGACCCGGCTCTTCGAAGCGTATGTGCGCGAGCCCCGCATGTTGCCTCCCGACACCCAGGCCAAGCTGAAAACGGGCGATGAGGAATTGCACCGGGTGGTGTGCGATTATCTGGCGGGCATGACCGACCGCTACGCCATCCAGGAATATGATCGGCTGTTCAATCCCGACGAGCGGGTGTAGCGGGCGTTGCGAATTGGGCCTGGCGAAAGGGAGGCTGGGAGGTCGGTGCGAGTTCTACATGAATTGCGTAGATCACGATTTCATCCGCAAGCACACGCCGAATAAATTGGGTGCGTCCTAAATGAGTTAGGGCCAGCCGGGCGTTTTGGCCGAATGATGAATGTTCACAACCCGAATCGCTATAGTGGCGTTCGCCACGTCCGCCCGGCGATGAAGTCGCCGGGCTACAAA
>JALWDV010000534.1 GCA_027036755.1 Anaerolineae bacterium | reverse complement strand
ATAACGCCACAAAACGCCAAAAAAGCCACATAACACCACAAAGCGCCACATAACACCACATAACGCCACATATCATAACATACCGCCACATACCACCACATTTCGCCCTATAACGCCATATAACGCCACATAGCACCACATAACACCACAAAACACCACATAACATCACATAACGTCACATAACGCCACATAACACCAGATAACGCCACATAAAGCCACATAACGCCACATAACGCCACATATCGCCACATAACGCCACAAGACGCAACAAAACGCCACATAGCGTCAGATAACGCCACATAACGCCACATGACGCCACATAACGCCACACAACGCCACATACAACCACATATCGCCACATAACGCCATATAACGCCACGTTTCCCCACATAACGCCACATAACTCCACAAAACGCCACATAATCCCACATAAGCCACGTTACGACAGATAACGGTACAAAACGCCATATAACGCCACATAACGCCACATAACGCCACATATTACCACATAACACCACATAGCACCATATAACACCTCATAACATCACATAACGTCACATAGCGTCACATAACACCACATAACGCCACAAAACGCCATATATAGCCACATAACGTCACAAGACGCCACAAAGCGCCACATAGCGCCACATAACGCCACATTACTCCACATACCACCACATTTCGCCATATAACGCAATATAACGCCACATAGCACCACATAGCACCACATAGCACCACATAGCATCACATAACGTCAGATAACGTCACATAACACCACATGACGCCACATAAAGCCACATAACGCCACACAACGCCACATATCGCCACATACCGCCACATTACGCCACATAACGCCACAAAACACCAAATATCACCACATAACGCCACACAACAGCACCTTTCGCCATATAACGCCCTACAGGGCCACATATCGCCCTATAACGCCACATAACACAACAAAGCGCCATATTACCCAACGTAACACCACAAAACGCCGTAAC
>JALWDV010000533.1 GCA_027036755.1 Anaerolineae bacterium | reverse complement strand
ACGCTACATAACGCCAAATAACGCCACATAACGCCACATAGCGCCACATAACGCCACATAGCGCCACATAACGCCACATAACGCCACATAACGCCACATATGGCCACATAACATAACATAACGTCAAATAACATCAAATGACGTCACATACCGCCACATAACGCCACATGACGCCACATAACGCCACATATCCACACATAAAGCCACGTAAAGCCACCTACCACGACATTACACCATATATCAGCACATAACACCACATAACACCAGATTACACAAACAACGCCACATGATACCACATAACACCACATAACGCCACATAACGCCACATAACGCCATATATGGCCACATAGCACCACATAACACCATATATCACCACATAACACCACATAACACCACATAACACCTATAACAACGCATGTCACCAAATAACACCACATAACGTCAACTAACGTGAAATGTCATCACATAACATCAAGTAATGTGAGATAACGTGACATAACATAACAAAACGTTAAATACCGTCACTTAACGCCACATAACGCCACATAACGCCACATATCGCCACATAGCGCCACATAACGCCACATACCGAGATATAACACCACATAAGACCACATTTCAGAACATAACACAACATATCACCACATAACACCCGTAACACCACATAACACCACATAACACCTCGTAACGTCAAATAATGTCAAATGACGTCACATAACATCACATAACGTCAGAGAACGTCACACAACATCAGATAGGTTTACATAACGCTACATAACACCACATAGCCCCACATAACACCACATAGCACAACATATCACCATATAACTCCACAAAACTTCACGTAACTCTACATAACTCCACATATCGCAACCTCACTCCACATAACGACAAATAACGTCATATGACGTCACATAACATTACATTACGTCAGACAATGTCATATAACAGCACATAACGTCACATAACGCAACATAACGGCACTTAACGCCACATAACGCCA
>JALWDV010000532.1 GCA_027036755.1 Anaerolineae bacterium | reverse complement strand
AAAACTAGTTGCATTAATTGATCAGCAACTGGTGCTTTTTGCATCTATCACCTGCCTGCTTGTCAGATAGTGGTGTGATGTTTATTGGGCATTGCTGTTGCCAAGCATTACTGAAAGCACCGAATCCAAAGCCTGAAGCGTCTTCCATCTTTCACTTTATCTCATTATCTGTGTGGGCTCTGAGCTCGATGGTGCCTGATGCATGCACAAAATAAAAGGCACAACATTCTCACTTTAAACTTATTATTTTGCTTTAATTTATAGAAACTGCATTTAAAAGATTGCCAGCTCTTCTGATTGGCTACACTGTCATAACGACCTCACCTAACAGCTGAATAATTCTATTATTTTTGTTGTTGTTCTTGTCATTTTCATAAGTGTTATTCTGCAACAACCAATTAGTGTTGTGTCATTTTGATTTCTCCATTTTGGTGCCACCATTATAGCCACCGCCAACCCCTTGAGGCCGTTATATGGGGTACTGTTTTGTTTATCAAAACAACCTCTATTAATTTTGCTGTTGTTGTGGGTGTCTCTGCGCAGGCGAGTTTAGACACGTCTGTTGACTTAATCCAGAATTTTTCTGTACAACTTAGAGGATCGGCGTGGTGACGACCAGCAAGTAGCAAATGGCGAGCAAGAGAGCAACATCCCCACGCTTGTCTTTTGCAATTTATTACCTTCTTGTGACATGTATTCTTTTATGGTTATGTAAACACAGATTTATATGTATCGTAGAAACTTGTTATATTATCGCTCAACGATTTGTTTAACACTTCAGCAGATCTGTTTGTACCCTGTTCTTATTTGTTTTTAATTTTAAATAGTACAATTACCACGAAAATATATATAATCAATGATCCAAAAAAGCGATTGGCGATAAATTAAAAACATTTAGCAAAAGGTAACGAATTGTATTAATAAAAACATTACCTTTTACAGTGGTTTTGTTGGAGAGACGTCTGTGAGCGAGAACTTTAAATATTGATGAAAGTTTTAATAT
>JALWDV010000531.1 GCA_027036755.1 Anaerolineae bacterium | reverse complement strand
TTTGGTGGCGACATATATTGCTGTAGTTTATCTGAAATGATATTGGCAACGCATAACCCGTTTAATATTCGTGTGTGCAACCTTAATATGTAGGGGAATGAAGGTCTCTGCATGTGCGCGTGCAATATTGTGTTTGCGTGTCTGTGCATTATACTTTACTAATGCTTGGTACGTATAATACATATCTATTATACAAAAAGTTAATTGTAATATTTCTGAAACGGAAATACTAAAAATAGGTAAAGATTCTTCAATCACAAATTGTAATTTTTGTATATCAAGCCCACAAGCTGCGAGTTTCGTAGGTACACTAATTCAGATTAAGAAATTACCCCAAGTCTATAAATTGATGAAGGATAACTCAATTATATTAAAAAAGGATAGGAAAATCGAATATACTCTGAACTATTGGAAAATATAAATTTCCTTTGCAGATCTCCTTAGCACGTGGGACTACTGGTAGGAAACGACTAACGAGTGTTGATTAGACTAGTAGCTTAAAGATAGTATCTATGTCACACATGGAAACAGTTCCATGCACATACGCATTCACGCAAACATACATATTTGATGCGCCTGTAAGACAACAACATAATAAACATTGAAAACGTTACTATGTGATGGAGTGATATGTCATACACCAAGGGAAATGGCTAACGACAAACCATTTACGACTATAACCCCAGACACACACACACACACACACACACACACACACATATACAAATGAAGAACATTTTATCTATAAAAGAGGTACACTGAAAAATCAACTAGATGATGCGAGAGCCGGGAGCGAGAATGATGTACTGCAGTTATTCTTAGTAATGTCAAGCTCGTAAGCACTTGTCGTCTCCAATCTCACTTTCATTATGTAAATATACACAACAAAATGATTTGTTTATTAACTTATTTGAAATGCTATATATATCTGGAGTGTATATGATCAATTTCAATTACAGACACACACACACAAATATACACACACCTACACACACACACACAC
>JALWDV010000529.1 GCA_027036755.1 Anaerolineae bacterium | reverse complement strand
CAGGTGGGCTGCGGCATTGGCTGCCCCTTCTGCGCCACGGGCCTGGGCGGGCTGGTGCGCAACCTCAGCCCGGGCGAGATCATCGCCCAGGTGCACTGGTTCGAGCGCTGGCTGCGGCAGGAAAGTGCGGACAACGAGGGGCTGGTTGTGCAGCGGCCCACGCGGGTGACCAACATCGTGGTCATGGGCATGGGCGAGCCCCTGACCAACTACGAGGCCACCATGCAGGCGCTGCGGGCCATCGCCGACCCCAAGACCTTCGCCCTCTCGGCCCGCAACATCACCCTCTCCACCTCGGGCCTGATCCCCAAGATCGACCGGCTGGCCGAGGAACCATTCCCCATCCGCCTGGCCGTGTCGTTGCACGCGCCCACCGACCGTCTGCGCAACAAGCTGGTTCCCATCAACAGGCGCTATGGCCTGGACGCGCTTATGGCCTCGTTACACCGTTATCAACAGAAAACCAACCGCCGCGTCACCTTCGAGTATGCGATGATGCGAGGGATCAACGATTCGGTGGAGCAGGCGCATCTGCTGGCAGATTTGCTATTGCCCCTCAAACACGCCCACATCAACCTCATCCCCCTCAACCCCACGCCCGGCTCGCCCTACCAGCCCAGCGCCCGCCAGACCGTGCTGGCCTTTCAGCAGGTGCTGGAGGATGCGGGGATCACCACCACGGTGCGCCTGCGCCGGGGCGTGGAGATCAGCGCCGGCTGCGGGCAGTTGCGTCAGGCCAAACAGCAGCCCGAAGTGCTGAAGTTTATCAGAAGCTGAACGAAACTGCCAACGTACGCCAGTTGGTGTACCTTGTCAATTGAAGAAACAGGAATTTCAATGACAGGCAAGCGAGGAGAGCCGGTCTAAAATGGGCGGGATGGACATGGTTCATTCTCATTCAAAACCATCTTTACAATTTCTCCGTCAAACGTCATCCGTCAAACGTCAAAAAGAGCCTGTTTCGCCACGTTTTGACGTTTGACGCTTTACGTTTGACGTGCTTTGCC
>JALWDV010000528.1 GCA_027036755.1 Anaerolineae bacterium | reverse complement strand
CGTCCGCCCGGCGATGAAGTCGCCGGGCTACAAAACAGCGCCGGATAAATCCGGCTAAGCCCCGCAGGGGCGCTGTTTCTAGCCGGGGGACTTCATCCCCCGGCGCTGGCGGCGGGCGCGAAGCGCCCCGTTAATGAATGGATTATTTTAACTTTCCAACTCATTTGGGACGCACCCAAATGATTGTATAGTTTGCTATGATAATGCGCCGCGCCGGATGTGCGATCCGGCGCACTTTTCCCGCTCAACCCGCCGGATTGCGAATCCGGCTGGGCGCAAGCGCAAGCAGCCAACTATACAACGACTTACGCCTCCTTGTACTAGCCGGGGGACTTCATCCCCCGGCGCTGGCGGCGGGCGCGAAGCGCCCCGGGCCTATAACCGGATTATTTTGTCAATGTTCATCAATCAGAACGCTATCCCGGGCGTCGCTGCGGCCGCGGGTAACTGCTAACGTATGCCAGTTGGTTGTCTTTTCCCACTCAAACCTGACAGGTTCTCGTAACCTTGGTGGCGGGATGTGCGGTTTTCAGTCAGCAACGAAGCGTGCAGGGCTCTGAATCGTTGCCAAAGAAACCTGTCAGGTTAATTCAAGCGAAAACGACCTTAGCCGTTACGGGCGCGGCCTATAATTCTTCGACACGGTTTTTCTCTGGCATTCGTCTCGTGAATTTTGTTCTGTTTTTCTTTTGTTAGCATTGATTTGTTTTGTTTTTTATGCTATATTGCCTAAGACTATTGATTTCTCTTGCAAAATAGATTAAAATTATTCATAGAGCTCTATCTTTTCTTTTTCTTGTAACTGCTAACGTATGCCAGTTGGTTGTCTTTTCCCACTCAAACCTGACAGGTTCTCGTAACCTTGGTGGCGGGATGTGCGGTTTTCAGTCAGCAACGAAGCGTGCAGGGCTCTGAATCGCTGCCAAAGGAACCTGTCAGGTTAAGTCAATCGGAAACGACCTTAGCAGTTACTTTCCCTCGTCGTCTTTGCGTTCCTTCGGCCAGGTCCTTCACTTCGTTCAGGACAGGCTCAGGACATGCTTTGCGTGAGACGATTTTCCAGCAGCGCCACAATCCCCATTTCCAACAGGAGAGACTCATGTCGGAAAAACACGTTATCCCCAAGACCATGGGCCAGCAATTTGGCCGCCGTTCCTGGGCCGAGCCCTGGAAGATCAAGATGGTTGAGCCCATCCGCCAGATTCCCCGCCCGGCCCGGGAGGCCGCCATGGCCGCGGCCGGCTACAACACCTTCCTCTTGCGCTCGGAGGATGTGTACATCGACCTGCTCACCGATAGCGGAACCAGCGCCATGAGCGACCGCCAGTGGGCGGGCCTGATGCTGGGCGATGAGGCCTACGCGGGCAGCCGCAATTTCTATCACCTGGTGGAGGCTATCCAGGAGCACTACGGCTACAAATACGTGGTGCCCACCCATCAGGGCCGCGGAGCCGAGCATCTCATCAGCCAGGCGCTGATCAAGCAGGGCGACTACATCCCGGGCAACATGTATTTCACCACCACCCGGCTGCATCAGGAGTTGGCGGGCGGAACTTTCGTGGATGTCATCATCGACGAGGCCCATGACCCTGCCAGCCTGCATCCCTTCAAGGGCGATATCGACCTGAACAAACTCCAGGCCCTCATCGATAAAGTGGGCGCGGATCGCATCCCCTACATCAGCGTGGCGGGCACGGTGAACATGGCCGGGGGCCAGCCCATCAGCATGGGCAACATCAAGGCGGTCAAGACCCTGGCCCAAAAATACGGCATCCGCGTTTATCTCGACGCCACCCGCATGATGGAGAACGCGCTCTTCATCCAGGAACGGGAGGAGGGCTACGAGGATAAATCCATCGCCGAAATCCTCAAGGAATTCTGCAGCTACACCGATGGCGCCTGGATGTCGGCCAAGAAGGACAATCTGGTGAACATCGGCGGCTGGCTGGCCACCAACGAAGAGGACGTCTTCGAGAAGGCCCGCAACATGGTCGTGGTGTACGAGGGCCTGCACACCTACGGCGGCATGTCGGGCCGCGATATGGAGGCCCTGGCCATCGGCATCACCGAGGCGGTGCAGGATGATTACGTGAAGGCCCGGGTGGGCCAGGTGCGCTATCTGGGCGAGCTTCTCACCGATTGGGACATCCCCATCGTGCAGCCCATCGGCGGCCACGCCATCTTCCTGGACGCGAAGCGTTTTTATCCCCACATCCCCCAAAACGAATTCCCGGCCCAAACCCTGGCCGCGGATATCTACATCGATTCGGGCGTGCGCACCATGGAGCGCGGCGTCGTTAGCGCCGGCCGCGATCCCGAAACCGGTGATCACCGCTATCCCAGGCTGGAGCTGGTGCGCATCACCATCCCCCGACGGGTGTACACCCAGGCCCACATGGACGTGGTGGCCGAATCGGTCAAGGCCGTGTGGGACGCCCGAGAAAGCGCCCGCGGCCTGAAGATGGTGTACGAGCCCAAATATCTGCGCTTCTTCCAGGCCCGCTTCGAGCGGCTGTAAAGCTGGGCGGCTCAGTCTTCCAATTTTTCGATGGCCTCATCCAGCGGCTGTTCGGGCGTGCTGTTCTGGGCGATGATCCAATCGATGACCGGCTGCCGCCAGTCGATGCTGGTGTTGTAGGCGTCGGGATCGGCCTGGGCCAGCAGATCGTAATGATCGCCGCCCGCGTACATGAAATCGTTGACCAGCACATGATAGATGGCGTCGTCGTCCAGCAGCTCGCCCGTGCTGTTCAGCGCCCAATCCATGCCCTTGCGGTGCATGCCGCCCACAGCGGTCCGGCCCTCGTGCCCCGAGATGACCTGCCGCAGTTGCGCGCCCGTCAGCTTCACGTCGATGAGCACGTTGTCGAAAGGCATGACGCTGATGATGTCGCCGATGGTCACAGGCCCGGCTCGCAGAGCGTCCCTCATGCCGCCCCGATTGGTGATGGCCACATCCGCGTTGGGATAGCCCAACAGCCAGGTTTCGGTGATGAGGGCCTGCATGGCCCGGCCGCGCTGGGAGATGGTCTTCTCCAGATAGCCGATGGGCTCGCCCAGCGCCGCGTCCGCCTCCTTTTGCCACTTTTGGGCGATGGCCGCGATGGTCGCATCGGGCTGACCGCCGACGTTGGGCTCCACGCCGTAATCCATCACCCGGGCCGCGCCTGAGCCCGGATCGTATGCGATGGTCGCCCACGCGTAGTTCTGCAGATACGAGCCGCTGGCCAGCAGCACCGCGTCGCCCGATTTCTGCGAGAGCGTCTGATGGCAGTGCCCGCCCCCGAACAGGGTGACGCCCAGCTCTTTCGTCTTCGGGGCCACATAGCGCAGCTCCTCGTTGCAGAGATGGCTGGTGACCAGGATGACGTCCGCGCCCTGCTCTCGCATCTCGGGGACGATCTGTTGCAGCGTCTCGACATAGGGCGCAAAATCGAAGCCGCTCACATTGGCGGGATTGGTGACTTTGGGCGTGCCCACATTGGCCAGGCCCGCGACGCCCACGGTCACATCGCCCGCGTCCAGCAGGACATAGGGGCGAACGCCCAGGTCGGCCGGGACCTGGCCTGTCGTTTTATCGTGCAGATTGGCGGCAAGGTAGGAGAACGCGGCCTGTTTGGCCCGGGCGCTCAGCTCCTCCATCCCGAAATCGAACTCGTGATTGCCCACGGCCGACGCGTCGTAGCCCATGGCGTTCATCACCTCGACCATGCTTTCGCCCTTGAACCAGGTGGATTCGGCGGGGCCGGTCCAATTGTCCCCTCCGCTGAGGACAATGAAGCGCTTATCTTCGGGCTCATAGCCGAACTTCGCGCGCCACAGACCCATCATCTCCGCTGCGCCCGAGCCTTCCTCTTTGCCCATGAACCAGCCGTGCTCGTCGTTGGTGTAGAGCACGGTCAGGGTGATGGGCGCTTGGGGCGCGGTTTCGGTGAGAGCGGGCGTCGGCTGCACGGGCGTCGCGGATGCGGGCGTCGGCGTGGGCGTCGCGGGCGCAGGCGTCACGGACGCGGGCGGGGTTGCGGGCGTCGCGGGCAGGGGCGGCGCGGCGCATCCGGTCAGCGCCAGAACGGTGATGAGCAGGAAAGCGATCAGAATTTTCTTCATGATCTTCATGGGGGATGGGGATGGATCGGAAACGATGAATGATCCCATGATACATCACTTTGGCGTTTCGCGCCCACTCTCGCTTTGACATTTTCCCTCCGCGATGGTATCATTCCCTCGCCTACCGGGACGCCGTCCACGGAGGGTTGGCCGAGTGGACGAAGGCGGCTGTCTTGAAAACAGCTGCGCCGTAACAGGCGCCGGGGGTTCGAATCCCTCACCCTCCGCCTTCCGCTCTCGGAGCAAATCGATATCTGGGGAGGTCGCATAGTCCGGTCGAGTGCGCCCGCCTGCTAAGTGGGTAGGGGCCGAAAGGTCCCTCGAGGGTTCGAATCCCTCCCTCCCCGCCTGACCGTCAGCGTGAACCGCTGGCGGTTTTTGTTTTGAGGGCGTCGAGATGAGCGCTGCGCAAATTCCCGGGCGTTTTAACAGCGCTCGCCTTCCGATTCGTCACAGTTACCGAAGCGCTTTTTCGTCTCGATCAAATTAGCAAGTTATTCGTTTTTCATCTATGATTAACGGGAATGCTGTTCACTCTCTATTTCAATCATTGCGAGGTGATAAAATGACAAAGAAAACCGATTTCTCTGCTGAAGAATGGGATGCGCTTCTGGCAGGCCCGCTCGCTGCAAGCCTGTACATCATCGTCGCCAGTCCCAGCGTATTTGGCGCCATCAAGGAGATGACCGCCATGAGCAAGGAGTTCGTTCGCGCTGCGACCCGGCCCGAGAACACCGAATTGATGCGCTTCCTGCTGGCCGATTATCAGGAAAAGGAGACCCTCAAGCGGGTGACGCCCAACGTCAAGGGCAGTCCCGATGAGGTCAAGGCCGTGCTGCGTTCCGATATCGAGAAGGCCGTGGCGCTGCTGAATGATAAGGCCACGCCCGAGGAATCCCTCCAGATTCGCCAGTGGATGTATGATTTGGCCGTCAGGGTGGCCGAGGCCGCCCGGGAAGGCGGTTTCCTGACCATCGGATCGGTGCGCGTGAGCGAGGCCGAAAAACAGGCCCTGGCAGAACTTTCCGCCATTTTGGGCGTGGAGGACCGTGAGCAAGGAGAGACTCCCCTAGAGGAATAGACCGACGTAGCGCTCTCCTGTTCATCTGGAGTTTGATATGCGATCGCAAGCAAAATTCCGGGCTTTTGCCTGGGGAACGCTCATCCTCAACGTCTTCGTCTCGTTGTGGGGAGCGGTGGTGCGGGCCACCGGCTCGGGCGCAGGCTGCGGCGCGCATTGGCCCACCTGCGATGGCGAAATCGTGCCCGGCCTGGAAACGTCGGCCCAGTGGGTGGAATACACCCATCGTCTGAGCAGCGGCCTGGCGCTGCTGGCCGTGATCGTCATGCTCATCTGGGCCTTTCGCGCCTATCGCGGCGGCAGCCTGGTGCGCAAAGGCGCTGTCGCCTCCATGATCTTCATGTTCATCGAATCATTGGTGGGCGCGGCCCTGGTGCTGTTCGGCTGGGTCGAAGCGGACGATTCCATGGCCCGGGTCTACATCATGGGCGTGCATCTCACCAACACCCTGCTGCTCCTGGGCGCCATCTTCCTCACCGCCTACTGGGCGTCGGATGGCATGCCCTTCACCTTCAGAGGACAGCGGGGGCTGGGATGGCTGTACGGCGCGGGCGTCGCGCTAGGGGTGGTGCTGGTGGTCACCGGCGCCATCATCGCCCTGGGCGATAGCCTTTTCTTACAGATAGGCCTCACGCCCGAGCAATCGCCCGTGGTGGCTGGCATCCTCGCCATTCGCATCTACCATCCCCTCACCTCCATCATCGTGGGGCTCTACTGGATTTTCCTCGCTCGCTATTCGACAAAGGCCCGTCCCTCGCACCGGGTTGCCAAAGCCGCCGCCACCCTGATCATCATCATCCTCCTCACCTGGCTGGCCGGATATGTGAACAACTGGCTCCATGCGCCGGTGATCATGCAGGTGATTCACCTGCTGCTGGCCGATCTCTTCTGGCTGGGCATCGTGTGGCTCAGCGCCGAGACCCTGGCGCAGGACGCGCCCCGGGCCGCGGATGTGAAATGGACCGCGGCCTTCAGCCTGGGGTAGCTATCGCAATAAGGTGCGAAGATTTCAAACTTGGTTTGGAGACAAGCCCCCCTCCCGGCCTCCCCCCGCTTCGGCTGACGCCTTGCAGGGGGAGGAGCCCATCGTTTTGCCAATTTGTGTAGCAGATGGGCGTCTCCCTCCCCCGAACACGAGCGCAGCGAGTATCGGGGGAGGGTCGGGGTGGGAGCAAAAGGAGGCCGGGAGGGGCGAATCGCCTCCTATAACGCCCGGCGTCAAATTTATGCAAACGCCCGGCGGGCCTCCTCCGCGATGATGCGAATGCCCGCCTCTACGGTCGCGTCCTCCTGGGCATAGCTGACGCGAATGCACTCGTGGCGATGCGCCCAATCCTCCTTCAGGCCGGGATAGAAATAATGGCCGGGCACGATGATGACGCCCCGGGCCTTGAGGCGCTTGTAAAGCTCGGCGCTGCCGATGGGCAAGCCCGGGAACCACACCCACAGGAAGAAAGCGCCCTCGGGCTTGTGAATGCGATAGGGCGTATCGCCCATGCTCTCCGCGAACCAGGCCAGGGCCTGATGGGCCTTGCGCAGATAAAAAGGCCGCACCACATCTCGCCCCAGGCTGATGATCTCGCCCTCCCGGGCCATATCCAGGGCGATGCCGGCGCCGATGTTGCCCGGCGCCAGACTGGCGATGGCGTTCATGCTGGTGATGGCATCGATGATGGTTTCATTGGCGATGACGATGCCGGTGCGGGCTCCGGGCAATCCCAGCTTGGAAAGACTTAGCAGCAACACGATGTGCTCATCCCATATCGGCTCCGCCTCGGTGAAGATGATGCTGGGGAAAGGCGTGCCGTAAGCGCCATCGATGATGAAGGGGATGTCCCGCTCCCGCGCGATCTGCGCCAGATGACTGACCTCCTCGTCTGTCAGCACATTGCCCGTGGGATTGGTGGGGCGAGAAACGCAGATAGCGCCGATGTCATCACCGACATTCAGTTGATTGAAATCGACGTGATATTTGTAGAGCACGTCGTCGATGTATTCGATGGCGGGGCGGGCCGAGACGAACAGATCCTCCGCAATGCCTGCATCGGCGTAGCCGATATACTCCGGCGTCAGAGGCAGGAGGATGCGCCTGAAACCGCCGTCCGCGGTCTCGCCGCCGAACATATTGAACAGATAGAAGAACGCGGTCTGGCTGCCATTGGTGAGGGCGATGTTTTCCGGGCCCAGAGCCCAGCCGTACTGCTTGCGCAGCATCTCGGCCAGGGCCTTGCGAAAATCGAGATCGCCCTCGGGCGGGCCATACGCGCCGATGATGCGATCGAAACGGGATTCGTCGCGCAAAATGTCATACATGCGCTGGCGCAGCACTTGCTGAACTTGCGGAATCTGAGCCGGCGCGCCGCCGCCCAGCATGAGCATGGGCTGTTCGCTGTTCAGCGCCTCGCCCAGGTCAGCCATCAGTTGCAAAATGCCTGTTTGGGCCGTGAATTTTTGTCCGAATTTCGAGAATTGCATAAACGTCTCCGCTGAGAATGCCGTGGCGGGTTGCAGGAGGGATGGCGGACGTGCGCCAATTCGCCAGGCGGCTATTTTACTCCCACCCTTTTTCTTGCACAAATCGCATGATACAGCGTGATGCGTGATGCGTAATCCGTATGGTTGCAACAGATTTGCATTTTCATCTCCCCATCGACAATAATTCCCCCATGCGACGACATCTCCCCACCGTCCTTTTGCTGCTTATTTTGCTGTTGGCCGCGGGCCTGCGTTTTTATCTGCTGGATGGGCAGAGTTTTTGGGCCGACGAGGGCAATTCGGTGGTTCTGGCCCAAAAATCCGCGGGCGAGATCATCCAGGCCGCGGCGGCCGACATTCATCCGCCCGCCTACTACCTGTCGCTGAAGCTCTGGGGCCGCATCTTCGGGCTGGATGAGCTGGGCGCGCGCAGCCTTTCGGCGTTGCTGGGAGTGCTGACGGTGTGGGGCGTCTATCTCGCCGGGGCCGCGCTGAAAAACAGGCGCACGGGCCTGATGGCCGCGCTGCTGGCCGCCATCAATCCTTTTCTCATCTATTACAGCCAGGAAGCCCGCATGTATCAGTTGCTGGCCCTGACTGCTGTCTTCGCCGCCTACGCGCTGGTGCAGTGGTGGCGGGACGCACCCGGCCCGGGCCGCATCCCCGCGCCCGCCGCGTCCCTTCTTTACCTGTTCATGGCCGTGCTGGGCCTCTACGCGCACTACGCCTTTCCTATCCACATCATCGCGCTGAACCTGGCGTTTCTGGTCTGGCTGCTCGTCCGCTTGCCCCAAGGCGCAACCCGGGCGTTGCGCCGCTACCTGCTGCCCTGGGCGCTTTTGCAGATAGCGGCGGCCCTGGCCTACTGGCCCTGGCTGCCCACGGCCCTCCATCAATTGGCGACCTGGCCCCGGCCCCAGGTGCAGCTCAACGCGCTGCAAGCCCTGCTGCGCACCTTTCAGCTCTTCACCTGCGGGCCCATCCCGTGTCCCCTCAACCCCTTCATCCAGGCCGCGGCCGGGGGCTTCGCCCTCATCGTCATCGTCTGGGGGATGTGGAGACAGGCGCGCCGCAAGGGCCTGCCCCTGGCCCACGCGCTCCTCACCCTGCTGTGGTTGATTTCGCCCCTGGCGGCCATGCTCATCGCCGGCGCATTCACGCCCGCCTTTTTCAAATTCCTGCTGCTGGCCCTGCCCGCCTGGTTGCTGCTGCTGGCCCTGGGCCTGGACGCGGTGGGCATTCCCGCCATCAAGCGGCCCCGCCGCGGCGAGCTGGACGCGGCCGCTATTCGGGCCTACGCGCTCACGCCCATCCTCCTCCTGCTCCTGGCCTTGCCCGCGCTCCCCGCGCTGGATCACTACTACCACGATCCCGCGGCGGCCCGGGACGATTACCGCGGCATCGCCGCCCACCTCAAAGCCATCTATCGCCCCGGCGACGTCATCATCCTGGATGCGCCGGGCCAGAACGACGCCTTCAGCCAATATGATCACGGCCCGGCTCCGGTCTATCTGCTGCCCGAAACCCGCCCGCCCCATCCCGACCAGACCCGGGCGCGGCTGGACGAGATTCTGCACGACGCGGATCGCATCTTCGCCATCTATTGGGCCACCGAGCAGGCCGATCCCCAAGGCCTTGTTGAAAGTTATCTGGCGGATCATGCCTTCAAGGCGTGGGACGCCTGGGTGGGGCGGCTGCGATTTGTGGCGTATAGCGCCGCGCCTCCGCCCGAAATGACGACCTACGACCAGCCCGTGCATTTCGGCGATGTCATCATGCTGGAAGCCGCTGGCTTCAGCGACGCCCCCCTGCAACCCGGCGACATCGCCCGGGTGCGGCTTTCGTGGCTGGCCGCCGCGCCCCTCGACATCCGCTACAAAGTCACCTTGCAACTGCTGGACCCGGCCAACCAGGTGGTGGCTCAGGTGGATAGCGAACCCGCGGGCGGCTTACACCCCACCACCGCCTGGATTCCCGGCGAATCGGTGCTCGATGGCTACGGTCTGCCCATTCCCCTGGCCACGCCGCCGGGCCAATATCCGCTGATCCTGGCCCTGTACGACGCGGAGACAGGCCAGCGGCTGCCCGTCAGCGGCCAGGGCGCGCAGGGCGATTATCTGACATTGGGCAGCGTCGCCATCCAACCGCCCCATCAGGCCCCGCCCCTCTCGATTCTGCCCATCGCCCACCGCGCCGAGGCGGTTCGCGGCCCCTTCACCTTCTTGGGACACAATCGCTACAAGCAGGGCTTCAGTTATGCGCCCGAAACGCCCCTGGCTCCGGGCGACATCCTGCATCTCACCACCTTCTGGCAGGCGGACGCCCCGCCCGACGGCGATTACCAATTCGAATTTCGGCTGGACGACGCGCCGCTGGGGCGTTATCATCTGGCCGGGCCCGGATATCCCACCAGCCAGTGGCTGCCGGGCCTGCCCTGGCGAGGCGAACACGCCATCTCCCTGCCGCCCGAGCTGGCGACCGGGCGTCCGCATCGTCTCAGCCTGCAACTCCTGTCTCCCGCGGGCGAGCCAGTGGGCGAGCCTATCTCACTGGCGCCGAAGCTGAAGTATTGAGGCGTGATACGTGATGCGTGATGCGTGAGGGTGCTTGGCACATTGAGATCGAGAAAAAAGTCTCGATCTTCGTGACCAACCGCCGCCCGGCGATGAAGTCGCCGGGCTACAAAACAGCGCCGGATAAATCCGGCTAGCC
>JALWDV010000527.1 GCA_027036755.1 Anaerolineae bacterium | reverse complement strand
GGTTTGCAAAGTTTTTTGCAGACGGAGAGCCCTCCCCACCGCTTGCGGGGGGGGGGGCAGGGGTGCCTGTCGCAGCAGAAGCCAAGCCACCGAAAACAGACAGACTACCTTAGCAGTTACAAACAGACGCTTATCGATGTTGCGCTTGCTGGCTGTATTGTATAAGGAAATGTCTCACGTATAAGGAAATGTCTCACGCAAAGCCGCGGAGCCGCAAAGAAAAGTTTTGCGCCTTGGCGATCCTTCGGCTGCGCTCAGGACATGCTTTGCGTGAGATTATTCTTTTAGGTTCTGGCTCTGCCAGGTTGGGGTTACAGCAATGCGTTGACCGCCGCGGTCGCCGCATCGTAATCGGGGTGCATGGCGATCTCGGGGCAGTATTCGGTGTAGCGGACAACGCCATCGGCGTCGACCACCACCACGCCGCGCTGGCTCAGGCGCAGCTCTTTGATGTGCGTGCCGTAGGCGTCGGAAACGGCCATGTCATAATGGTCGGAGACCATGACCGCGTCTTCCAGGCCTTCGGCGCCGCACCACTGCTCCTGCACGAAGGGCAGGTCAGCGCTGATGGTGACGACCACGACCTTGTCGTTGCCCTCGAATGTTTCGTTGAATTTGCGGGCCTGAGCCGAGCAGATGCCCGTGTTCAAGCTGGGCACGAAGACCAGCACCCGGATTTTGCCCTGGGTGTCGTTGATGACGTCGAAGGTTTCGGTGCTAAAACCACTGGTGCGGCCCGCGGCGGCCGGGGCCTTCTGGCCCACCTGCACGGGGTCGCCCAGCACGGTGAAGGTGGCTTTGTCGAGTAATGTGACGGTTCGTTGGGACATTGCGAGAATTCTCCTTGGAATGTGTGCGGAAATTGCAGATGGTCCAATCATAGCCGAATGGGCTTCAATTTTGCAATCTCCGCTCACCTGCGCCAGCACCGGGCGTCAGGTCTTGGGCGCGATTGAGAATTCGTGTCAGAGAGCCAGAGCAAAATGTCACGCGCTGGCGCTTACGCTTACAATCGCAATCGGGGATCCAACGCGTCGCGCAGGCCGTCGCCCAGCAGGTTGAAGCCCAGCACGGTGAGCATGATGGCCAATCCGGGGAAAAGCATCACCCACCAGGATCCGGAAAGGATAAATTGCATGCTATCAACCAGCATTTTGCCCCATTCGGGGTAGGGAGGTTGTTGACCAAGTCCCAAAAAACCGAGAGCAGCAGCATCCAAAATCGCTGTGCCCATGCTCAGAGTGGACATGACGATGAGCGGAGAGAGCCCATTGGGCATGATGTGGGTGAAGATGATACGGCGTTGTCCGGCGCCAAGCGCCCGAGCCGCCAACACGAAATCTTCTTCGCGTATTTGCAGGGCCATGGAGCGAGCCAGGCGCGCATAAGGAGGAATATAAACGATCCCGATGGCGATCATGGCATTGCGCAGGCCTGGCCCCAACGCCGCTACCAGGGCAATGGCCAAAAGCACATAGGGAAATGAAAGCATGACATCCATGACACGCATGATGAAACTATCAAGCACGCCGCCAAAAAGTCCTGCAACCAGGCCCAACATGGTGCCAATAACCAGAGAGATGGCCACAACCATAACGCCAACCTGCAAAGATACGCGAGCGCCCTGGACTACACGCGTCAATACATCGCGGCCCAGATCATCGGTTCCAAAGGGATGCTCGATGCTGGGGGGTTGCAGGCGCGCTTTGAGATCTAAATCTGAGCGTGCGTCATAGGGGGAAACAATGGGGGCGAATATCCCGATGATCAAAAAGCTCAACACCAACACGAGCCCCACCTGGGCGCTGCGTGTCTTGATGGTGCGGCGCAATGCTCGTTTAAGTTGGCTTTCGGAGCCCCGAGAAAAGATATTCTGGGCTTCCTGTTCGTTGTCAGCAATAGATACGGTCATTAGTCGTAACGAATCCTGGGGTTGAGAAAAGCGTAACTGATATCAACAATGAGATTGACGAGAACAAAAATCAAGGCGATCAGCAAGGTGACGGACTGAACGATAGGATAATCCCTGCCACTAATGGCGTCGAAGACCCATTTACCTATGCCGGGCCATGAGAAGACGGTCTCGGTAAGGATGGCTCCGCCCATCAAACTACCCAATTGGATGCCAATAATGGTCACGACAGGCAGCATGGCGTTGCGCATGACATGCCGCACAACAATGACTCGTTCACTCAGGCCTTTAGCCCGGGCTGTGCGGACATAGTCCATTCCTAGCACTTCAAGCATCGAAGAACGCATCATTCGGGCAATGATGGCTAAGGGAATCGTCGCAAGAGCAATGGCCGGGAGAATCAGGTGAGACAAAGCATCCTTAAACGCCACCCAATTACGTGTCAGTAATGAATCAAGCAGATAAAGACCAGTGATGTGTTGCAGCTCGATTCCCACACTGAGGCGACCGCCGGTAGGGAGCCACCCAAGCAGCAGACCGAACACATACATCAATAAAATAGCCAGCCAGAAGATAGGCATCGAGACGCCAATAAGCGCCCCCATCATGGTGAAGGTGTCTATGAGACTGTTACGCTTTAGTGCTGAAATTACGCCTGCAGGAATTGCGATGAGGATGGCGATGGATATTGCCGCAAGAGAGAGTTCAACAGTAGCGGGAAATCGCCGTTTCAGTTCAGCCGCAACCGGGATGTTGCCGTGAATCGAATTTCCCATATCTCCCCACATCACGCCTCCATCGTGGCAAATCATAACGGAGGCGAGGTTATAGCAGGCATTCTGATCATACTTGTCCGTCCAGGATGCGCCGCCGTGCTGACAAACGATGAGATTATCCAACTTTTCCAACTTAACGCACGAGTTGCCTTTTCGGGTTTGATAAATGTCTTCCGTGCTTACTTTTTCGAAAGTCATTTTACCCACCAAAAAACGGACATACTGGATTGGCAATGGTTCGTTGAGCCCCAAACGTTCACGAATGCGATGGACGTTTTCCTCTGTCGCATGCTCTCCTAACATTGCCAGAGCTGGATCTCCTGGGATGAGGTGAACAAAAGAGAACACCAGCACGGAAACCCCAAAGAGTACAGGGATAGTCGCTGCAAGACGTCGTAAAATATAGACTGTCACAATATAAATCCCTTGTCAGAAACAAAATCTGGAAATGGCGTAACTGCTAACGACTTGACTTTAAGCCTCAAAAAGCCACGAAGGCTCGAAGTTTTTCGAAGGCACGAAGGGAAAAATAAAGAAAACACTTCGTGCCTTCGTTATCCTTCGTGTCTTCGTGGCAAAAAGTGGTGATGAGACCTT
>JALWDV010000526.1 GCA_027036755.1 Anaerolineae bacterium | reverse complement strand
ACATGAGATAACGTCAGATAACGTCACACAACATCACATAACGTTACACAACGCCAGATAACGCCACATAACGCCACATAACGCCATATAGCGCCGCATAACGCCACGTAACGCCCCATAACGGCACATAACGCCACATAACACCCATAACACAACATGATACCACATAACACCACATAACGTCAAATAACGTCAAATGTCGTCAGATAACATCACATAACGTCAGATAACGTCACATAACATCACATAACGTTACGTGACGCCACATGACGCCACATAGCGCCACATAACGACAAGTAACGTTAAAGGACGTCACATAACATCACATAACGTCAGATAACGTCACATAACATCACAAAACGCCACATATCACAACATTACGCCAAATAACACCACATGGCCCCACATCACACCACATAACACAACATTACACCACATAACGACAAATAACGTCAAATGACGTCACATAACATCCCATAACGTCAGACAACGTCACACAACATCAAGTAACGCCACGTTACGCCACGTAACGCCATGTAACGGCACATCCCGCCACATAACGGCCGATGACAGCATATAACACCACATAACATTAATAAAACCACATAACACCACATACCGCCACATAACGCCACATAACCCAATATAACGCCACATAGCGCCACATATCGCCACATAACGCCTCATAACGCCACATGACACCACATAATGCCACATAACGCCACATAGCGCAAAATAACGCCACTTATGGCCACGTAACACCACATAAAGCCAGATATCACCACATAGCACCACATAACACCCATAACAGCACATTACACCACATGACACCACATAACGTCAAATAACGTCAAATGTCGTTAAAAAAACATGATATAACTTCACGTGACGTCTCACAACATCACATTACGTCAGACAATGTCATATAACAGCACATAACGTCAAATAACGCAACATAACGGAACTTAACGCCACATAACGCCACATAACGCCACATAACGCTACATAACG
>JALWDV010000525.1 GCA_027036755.1 Anaerolineae bacterium | reverse complement strand
ATTGCTATTTTACAAGCTAATCGTTTTGAGAAGGTTAGAGAGTTTTGTGAGCTTTTTCCACATGTTACTTTACTTTTAAAAGGGGCAAATATGATTATTGCCAAAGATAAAGAGCTGTTTGTCAATGCTTTTGGAACAGCAAAATTAAGTAAAGGTGGTAGTGGTGATGTCTTAAGTGGGCTTATTGGAGCATTATTAGCACAAGGTTATGATACATTAGAGTCTGCAATCCAAGGAACATTAGCCTTAACTATGGGAGCAAAAGCTTATAGTGGTAGCTCTTATGCTATGCTTCCAACAGATTTAATAGAGGAGATAGGCAAACTTGAAAAAGATAGCAGTATTGTTTAGTGGAGTAGGAAGTAATCTTAAGTATATTTTAGAGAATTTACATGGAGAAGAGCTAGAAGTAGTTGTAGCCATTAGTAATCGACCCGATGCAGGAGGTATTGAGATTGCTAAAGAGCATAATATTCCTGTAGAGATTATAGACTCTTGTCTATTTGCTACTCGTGAAGCTTTTGATAGTGAATTGGTTCATGCTTTGCATTATTATAAACCTGATTTAACCGTTTTAGCAGGATTTATGCGAATATTGACCCCTACGTTTACTGATGAGATAAAAGCTATAAACCTACACCCCTCGTTGTTACCACTTCATAAAGGGATGATGGCAATAGAGAGAAGTTATGAAGATGAAAATGAAGAGGGTGGGGTCTCTGTTCATTGGGTAAATGCAGAGCTTGATGGAGGTGAGGTTATTTTACAAAAGGTAATTCAAAAAGCCAATAAATCATTTGAAGAGTATGAGAAAGAAGTTAAGAGAGTTGAAAAAATTGCTCTTTGTGAGGCTATAGTAGAGGTTTTAAAAGAAATTTAGTACAGTGAACTACCTCTAGCTAAAGAGCTAGAGGCTTCCTAACTAGCAAACTCCAATGAGTCTGAACACGAAAGGCTTTTGAGTTTAATTTTAATGATAGAAGGTCAAAGGCTAGTTCCTAGCCCAAACAC
>JALWDV010000524.1 GCA_027036755.1 Anaerolineae bacterium | reverse complement strand
GTATCGGTGGCCGCGAGGGTGGGGGTGGCGGTGGGGGCGGGGGTGGCGGTGGGGGGAACAGGCGTGGGCGTGGGCAGGGCCGGCGCGCTCTCATCAGGATACAACGCGATGGCGTCGACGAAAAGCATGTTGTCGCCCGTGCTGCGATTGTGATCCGTCAGAAAGAAAACGGTGATGACGTCGTTCTGCGCCCGGGCCTTCACGTCGATATCCACGCCGGGTTCGGGCGGATTGTGGCTGAGAATGCGTCCGGGCCCCCAGTGCATGGGCCCCCACACCACGGTGGGAGCGTTGGGATCGACGCCGCCGGTGGGATCGATGCCCAACTGACGGCCAAAGGTGGCGGGCGCGTTGGGCGCAGCCCAAAACACCGCGGCCCGATAGCCCGCGCCGGGCGTCACGCGCACCTGGGTGTAGATGCCGGCCTTGAATGTGCCGCCATTGCTCCACATCATCAGCGCAGGCGCGCCCCAAAAGGTGTCCACGTGCTGCTGAAAGGAAAGATCGCCAGAGAGCACATACGCGGTCCATCCGTTGGGAATCTGGCGCGGAGGCGAGCCGTAGAAGGCGTCGAAGCCGCAGACATCGCGGGGGATGACGTTGGGTGAATCGCAGGGATGCGATTGGGCCCGGGCCGACTGACGCGGGCCTGCCAGAGCCAGCGCAGTCAGCATCAGTAGGGCCAGGAATGCGAGGATATTTCGGAGGAGCATGATCGAGAGTATAATGGTCATTGCCTCTTAATTCCAAAATAGGGTATGATTGTGATCATGGCAATCATTCTGCTGGCTCTGGGGAGCAATCTGGGCGACCGGATGGCGAATCTGGCCCGGGCCCGCGCCCTGCTCAGCCAGAGCATCACCCTGCAAGCCGTCTCGCCCATCTACGAAACCGAGCCCTGGGGCGTCGCCGAGCAGCCGCGCTTTCTCAATCAAACGCTGACAGCCGAAACGGAACGCACTCCCGAAGAGCTCCTGACCCTGGTCAAGAGCATCGAAGCGGCCATGGGACGGGATTTCTCCACCGTCCGTTACGGCCCGCGCATCATCGATATCGACATCATCGGCTACGACGATCTGCAGCTTGTCACCCCCCGTCTGACCATTCCCCACCAGCGTATGCACGAACGGGCCTTCGTTTTGATCCCCCTCAACGACATTGCGCCCGACTGGGTGCATCCGGGCCTGGGGCTGACAGTGGCGCAGATGTTGGCCCGGCTCGACGTGGAAAACGCGGAAAACGCGACCAAACGGGTGGCGGAACAGACGCCGCAGGCGGATTCACGCCAAAGATAAGTGCGTCGCACCTAACCCTCAACCGCCTTTTCACTTCCGGCGGGCGTTCTATCCCGCGCCCCGACATCATAAACGAGTCATCAACCATGAAAATCGGCATTATTGGACTTCCTAACAGCGGCAAAACCACCGTTTTCAACGCGCTCACCCGGGGTAAGGCCCCCACCGAGGCGTATTCCTCGGGCCGGATGGAGGTGCACACCGCGGTGGTGCACGTGCCCGACGAGCGGGTGGACCGGCTCGCGGCCATGTATAATCCCAGGAAAGTGACCTACGCCACGGTGCAGTACAAGGACATCGCAGGACTGGCCAAGGGCATGGGCGAAGCGGGTGGTCTGGCGGGCGAGCTGCTCAACGAGATCAGCCAGAACGATGCGTTGCTGCACGTGGTGCGGGCTTTCAGCGATCCCAACGTGCTGCATCCCGAAGGGGAGGTGGACCCGGCCCGGGATATCGAGATCATGGAGACGGAACTGCTGCTGAACGATATGACCATCATCACCAACCGGCTGGAGCGCATCGCTTCGCGATTGGGCAAGGGCGGCGACGCCAAAGAGCGGCAGGCCCTGGCCGATGAGAAGGCGCTGCTGGCGCGTCTGTTGGCCGCGCTGGAGGAGGAAATCCCCATCCGCGAGCTTTCGCTGACGCCCGAGGAGGAGAAATTCCTGCGGGGCTTCGCACTGCTCTCGCAGAAACCCCTGCTCATCCTGCTGAACATCGACGACGATGCGGATGAAAGCATCGCAGACCAATATCAGGGCATGGTGAAGGGAGAGCATGTGGCCGTGGCCGCGCTGCGGGGCAAGCTGGAGGAGGAGCTGGCGCAGATGGACCCGGAAGAGGCGGCTGAATTCCTGGCCGAGTTCGACATCCCCGAGCCCGGACTCAGCCGCATCATTCGCCTTTCGTACAGGCTGTTGCAGGTGCACAGCTTTTTCACCGTGGGCGAAGACGAGGTTCGGGCGTGGACCATTCCGGTGGGAGCCACCGCGGTGGAGGCCGCGGGCGCTATCCACTCCGATCTGGCCCGGGGCTTCATTCGGGCGGAAGTGGTGGCCTATGACGATCTCATGGCCGCCGGGTCCATGGCCGAGGCCCGCAAGCATGGCACGCTGCGTCTGGAAGGCAAGGAGTACGTGGTCAAGGACGGCGACATCGTCCACATCCGCTTTGCATTGTAGCGCGCCGTCTGGCGCCATAGGCCCGGGCGCTTCGCGCCCGCCGCCAGCGCCGGGGGATGAAGTCCCCCGGCTAGAAACAGCGCCCCTGCGGGGCTAGCCGGATTTATCCGGCGCTGTTTTGTAGCCCGGCGACTTCATCGCCGGGCGGACGTGGCGAACGCCACGATGACCGATTTGATTTAGATGCGTCCAATTTCGGTTGGAAGCTAGGCGACGCAGGTCGCCCTTCAGCCCGCAGGGCTCAATAGCACGACTTCGGTCGACGCTTTGGGCTGGTGGCGGGCACTGGCCGAATGAATTCAGTCTCTTGGGGACTTCGTCCCGAAGGCGGGCCTGCGCCCGCCAACTCGGCTCTTAACTCATTTAGAACGCATCCATTTGATTATGCCCTCTGCGCGCCGCCTCTCCCGTGATGGCGCGACTTGACACCGACGCCTCCACTCTCTATACTTCACATGTCATCGATTTCCGCGCCCTCGTAGCTCAATGGCTAGAGCAACAGTCTTCGGAACTGTGGGTTGGGGGTTCGAATCCCTCCGAGGGTGCCAAAGAGTACAGCTACGCCGGCGTCTTGCTGCGTAGCTGTTTCTTTGTCCTCTTCCACAACATTCATCACACCAAACAGGCAATGGCTATCAAAATCGCAATCCCCACCGACGACGGCAAGACCATCTCCCGACATTTCGGACAGGCCCGGGCTTTCCTCATCGTCACCCTTGATAACGGCGAGATCACCGGGCAGGAGCTGCGCGAGCTGCCCGACGCCGGAGAGCACGATCACGATCATCATCACCATCATCATGATCACGACCATGATC
>JALWDV010000523.1:2881-3299 GCA_027036755.1 Anaerolineae bacterium | reverse complement strand
TGCCACTTTGCCATATCCGTCGAATATGTTTTCGCAGTCTCTGATTTTCAGAATTGGCTACATCCAATTCATCCAGTAATTTTTGATCTTGACTTCTAATTAGCGTATCTATTTGTTTTTTGGATAACAATTCAACGACACCCAACAACTTTCGGCGTAGATTATAAGTGAGGCCATCGTAGGTCTCGATAATCGACTTGGGCAAAAAATGATTGACGCTAATCAGAGGATTGTTATAGGGACGGATGAACCGATGTAAGAGAGTTGACTTGGTCATGCTATAAGCGTATTTCCCCTCATCGAAGTCATTTTTTAGTTCAGAAGATTATACTTGTCCCCAAAAACTGTACCACTAGCTAAAGTGCAAAATGGGGTGTAGAATGGCCCCGAGAGGTACAGGCCCATGACAAAAAAGAGA
>JALWDV010000523.1:0-2871 GCA_027036755.1 Anaerolineae bacterium | reverse complement strand
CTACAAGCTCGTCGCGATCTTGTCGTGAGAGATCGTCACCTGTAGTTGGCAAGGAATCGACACCATCGTCCTCATCAGTGGACTGGTTTGGGTTCTCCTGCTCCGAAAAATAGGCCGCCGCCGTCTCTCGATTCACCAACTCTGCAGGGATGCCGTCAGCCAGCATTTTTTCAACAAATTGTGAGGACAAGTCGTGCATTCCGGCTAGTTTCCTATACTTGTCCCCAAAAACTGTACCACTAGCTAAAGTGCAAAATGGGGTGTAGAATGGCCCCGAGAGGTACAGGCCCATGACAAAAAAGAGACGCAGTTACACACCAGAATTCAAGTTTCGCATTGCGCTGGAAGCGCTGAAGGGCATGAAGACCATAGCGCAGATCGCCCAAGAGCATCAAGTGCATCCAAACCAAGTGCGTGCCTGGAAGAAACAATTGCAAGAAGAGGGCTTCCAGGTTTTCAGCAAAAGTCATCAGCGTATCGAGAAAGAGCATCAGCGCAAGGAGGAAGCGTTTTACGAGCAAATCGGCAGACTGCAGATGGAGCTGGCGTGGCTGAAAAAAAAAGCTGCCCCCTTCATCTGAGGCCAAGCGTCAACTGGTGGAACCAGGCCATTCCGCCATCAGTATCCGTCGGCAGTGCGAGTTGCTAGGATTGCCGCGTTCGAGTTGGTACTACAAGCCAGCTTCGGAGAGTGAGTTGAATCTCACGTTAATGCGGTTAATCGATGAACTCCACACAACGACGCCCGCTTATGGTCGGGACAAGATCCTCGAATGGCTACAGCGTCGGGGCTATCAGGTCAACCATAAGCGTATCAGACGCCTGATGCAGATAATGGGGGTCATGGCCATTTACCCCAAGCCAAAAACCACTCAGAAAGCCAAGAATCACAAGATATACCCCTATTTATTGAAGAATTACGCCATACGGCGCCCGAATCAGGTCTGGAGCACCGATATTACCTACATTCCCATGGCCCACGGCTACATGTATCTGGTGGCGATCATCGATTGGTATAGCCGTTACGTGTTAGCTTGGGCGCTCTCCAACACCCTGGAGCGATTCTTTTGCCTGGATGCTCTGAACGACGCGCTTGATCAAGGCCAACCTGAGATATTCAACAGCGATCAGGGCTCCCAATTCACTTCATTGGACTTTACCACCCGCCTGGAAGAAGCTGGCATCCGCATCAGCATGGATGGTCGCGGGCGAGCCTTCGACAACATCTTCATCGAGCGCCTATGGCGTACGGTCAAGTATGAACATGTTTACCTGTATCAGCATGAGACAGTTCCGGAGCTCATTGCGGGCCTGACTTCTTACTTCCATTTCTACAACTACGAACGCTTCCATCAGAGTTTAGACTACTGCACGCCAGCCGAGGTGCATTTCGGAAATTGTCCCCGTCACCTTTAACCTTCATCTGCTACCACCAGTTTGCGGGGAGACGTTCCCTCTCCCCGCCCCCTCTCCCGATCTCCCAACATCTTCTTTCACTCCGGTTCATCTTATTTTCCCTTCCCATTTCCCACCTTATTTTGCATCGATCGTGGTCTTGACAATGGGGACAGATTTAACCAATCACTTCATATCTACGGAACCAAGCTGCGAAGGCAAGAAGACCGAATATCTAATGGGGTATCTCGCTATCATGCCCCCCTTGCCCCAAAATCAGTTTGTGGCTTTGTCAAACTATGACCGTTCTGACCAACGGGACAACTGGGCAACAACGGCCAAGCCACCAAGGGAGTATGCGTTCGAGGTCCGTCTGGGATATCTTTTCACTGCTCAGCAGCCTCACTCGCTGGCTGTATATGACTGCTACATAGATTCCTGGAGAGATCACATGCTTGTTGTCGGTGATCCGAGCTGTGGTGGCGCTCGAAAGTTGGGGTTCATGGGCTACATCTCATCCAGGCCGTTTCCTGGTTCCCTTCCAATCTATCGGTGTTTCGATGCACAAGCGACCAACCATTTTATATCACTCGATCCTCGTTGTGATGGCAAAAAGCTCGAGTGGTTAGCTGGTTACGTTGCTTCTCGGCCATATCGGATCGAATCAATAATGTATCTACCTCTCGTGTCACGCGAGTAAAAGCCTCGTAGGATTCGGATCAGGATCAGGATTGAGGATTAGGATTAGGACTCACCAAGCCCACGGTGGGCGAGACGACCAGGGGGAGTGTTCAGTGTTCAGTTTTCAGTGTTCAATTGACTCCGCGTCCTCTGCGTGCTCCGCGGTGAATCACCTGAAAGTCTCCCGGCCCGCGGTGGGCGAGACGCCAACGGACGTGATGCGTGAAAACGTGAAACGTGAGGACCTTACGCATCACGCATTACGTTTCACGCCCCCCATGCAAGAACGGCCAGCGAGATGGGCCGGAAACCGTTGCCCCCCACGCCAACGCCCGGACCACCCGTTTCAATGCCCGCGAGGGCTTGGTGACTTTGGGTTCAGGATCGGGATTGGGGATTAGGATTGGGATTCGCCCGGCCCACGGTGGGCGAGACGACCGGGGGGGGAGTGTTCAGTGTTCAGTTGACTCCGCGCCCTCTGCGTGCTCCGCGGTGAATCACCTGAAAGTCTCCCGGCCCGCGGTGGGCGAGACGCCAACGGACGTGATGCGTGAAAACGTGAAACGTGAGGACCTTACGCATCACGCATTACGTTTCACGCCCCCCATGCAAGAACGGCCAGCGAGATGGGCCGGAAACCGTTGCCACCCACGCCAACGCCCGGACCACCCGTTTCAATGCCCGCGAGGGCTTGGTGACTTTGGGTTCAGGATCGGGATTGGGGATTAGGATTGGGATTCGCCAGGCCCGCGGTGGGCGAGACGACCAGGGGGAGTGTTCAGTGTTCAGTTTTCA
>JALWDV010000522.1 GCA_027036755.1 Anaerolineae bacterium | reverse complement strand
TCCTGAAGCTGTCGGGGGGTGAGAGGCTTGTTGTTGTTCACCACCAGCACCCGGAAGATGGCCGCGGCCAGGGGGAGATTCATGGAGATGTAGTTGGGGTCCTGGGCGCAGTGCTTGGTCAGACAAATCAACCAGGCGTCCGCGTTCTGCGTCACCTCTGCGGTGTCGGGATCGATCCAGTCCACCGCCACCGCATCCTCATCCACCGTAAAACGTTGGCGGCAGGCGTCACAAAGTTGCTCGTAAAGATAAAACCGATAGTTATTTTCGTGTTCTTTCCACCAGTCCCAATCGATGCGAAAGGGCGTGTCAAGAGTTGGGCGTTTCCAGGGCATGATTTTTCCTCGATGCTTGATTGAATTCAGGCCGGTGTTACAGACTCCAGAAGCCGCTGCCAGTGTCAACAGCGCCGGGCAGTTCCACCAGGGCGGCGAAGATGGGCGCTGGCGGCAATCGTCGCACCAGATTGACGGCGCTGTAAAGAGCCTTGACATGCGCTGTGCCCTGCGGACTCATGCGAACCAACTCGGGCATAATCAACGCCACGATGTCCGCCACATCATAATTTTCGAGCTCCAGATGCTCGCGCAGGTCTTGCACTGCAGCAGGATCGCCCACGTTCATGGCCAACTGATCATCCACATCCACGTTCATGGTCTTTTGCTGCATCTGGAAGACCAGCCTGGCGCCCTGGACGATGGCCAGACGCATCCAGTGACGTCGCGCCCGCTGCGGTTTGAAGTCGATGAGGTATTCGTTGGGCGTTCCTGTGGGCTGGAAGAGAATGCGTGCGCCCACTGGCAGCTTGTGCTCCTTGTACCAATCGCCCAGGCCCGCGATGTAACGGCCCTCGGGGACGACCCAGGCCGGGAATTTGCTGCCCCAGCGCCCATCCACCAGGGTGATGGCGGTGGCGCGGCCTTTGGCTTCGGGCGTCATCCTGCGGATTTCCTGGGTCAGGGGCATGGTGCCCGCGATATAGTGGGGATAGATAAGGTTGTAGATGGCGGATTGCGGCGTCTCGGCGTCCTCGGGCGTCTCGCTCCATTCATCCTTGAGCTCATATTCAACCTGCAGCAACTCGACATTCAGCAGCGAACGATCATACGTCACCGGCGAGTAGCGCAACGCCTCGGGCGTTTCGATGACGGCCGCGGGCAGCAGCCTGCGCAGATACCAGGCCGATTCTTCTCCCACGCCCACCTGAATGAATCGATCATCGTGCTGCAAAGCCGTATCCAGCGAGAATATCTGAATAGCCTCCGAGAGATCGGAATCCAGCTCCACCTGCTCCAGCAGCTTTTGCGTAGACACCGGCCCGCCCTCCATCTCGATGAGGGCCTCGGCGATGTTCAGATGACCGATGTTGACCGGCGCGATCTGATCGGTGGTGAGCCAGGCGTCGCCAGCGCGTACGAAGAAATCGGGATTGGCGGTGAGATGCTCCGCGACCATATTCAGCAGCGCATCGCTCGTCTCCGCCAGCATCTCGGCCGGAGAGAACAGATCGGCCTCATCGAGGAGATTGTCATCGCTGGTGCGATTGAGCTTGTGGGGCGTCTGCAGATTGGCGGCGAAGGTTCGGTCTTTCTTCTCTTCTTCCATCGCCACCGTGATCACATCGAATTCGCCGTGCTCAGGATTGTTTCCCGGGCGAATGGATACGACCCGCCCCTTGCGGAAATCCATGGCCGGGAAATAGACGACGTCGCCCTCCTGGTAGGATTCCGCGGGATCGTAGATCAGCGCCTTGGACAATTCGTCGCGCAGAAACCGCTCTTCTTGTTGCATGTGGCGCTGGATGATGGCCAGCGTCACCTCGCGGGTGGTTTTGGGCGTATCCGATTCGGCCAATAAATCGTAGATGAATTCATGATCGTCGTCATCGATCTGATAATCATGAACCCAGAAATCGATACTTTGAGTTTTACGTTTAATCACGCAAGGAACCTCCGGGAAATAATGGATGCGTGAAGCGGAACCTGTGGCGAAAACGGATCTTCGTCAGCCAATGGCGAAACAAAGGCGATGGATCAGGTTGTCTGAGTATTGCTTCCAAAAGGAAATTATATCCCACCGTCCGCCATTAAGCCAAACAGCGGATGGGAAACGCTTTCAATCATCCCAACAAAAAGCCGGAGCGATAACTCCGGCTGGGGATGGCGACAATCGACCGGCTGCGGGGATCATTGCGGCGGAGGCGTGGGCGTCAGCGAGGCCAGGTATTCGGGCGCCCATTCGGGCGTTGGTGGGCACCCCTGGGGATGCGTGCCCTGAACGCTGATGGGAACGTATTCGAAGATGTTTTCCAGGACGTCGCTGATCGCATCGTCATCTTTGGGGAAGAGCACATAAGCGCCGTTTTGGGGCAGCCTGGCCGATTGCAGTTCTCTGTTGCTGAGAACGTGCGAATGAATGCTGTGCATGTCAAGATTGAGGGCGTATTGCACGTAACGCAACAAATCCATGAAGCCGATGTCGGCGTCGACGTTGCGTTGGATGATGCTCCAGATATCTGAAGCTTTTGTGATGAGGCCCAGTTGCAGCGCCTGACGTTTGACTGCGGCCAGCGTCTCCTGCTGTCGTCGGGCCCGGCCCCAGTCGGCGGTGCGATAACGGAAGGTCGCAAATTTCAAAGCGGTTTCGCCATCGAGATGGTGAGCGCCCGCGGGGAGATAAAGGACGTTGTAGCCTCCGCCATCTTTGGGCGCGACCTCCCACAGGTCGCAATCCAGGGTGATGTCGATGCCGCCGATGGCGTCCACGAATTCGACGAAGGCGCTGCGATGCACGCGCACCACATGGTGGATGGGAACGCCGAAGTTGTATTCGAACACTTCTTTGATTGCCCGGAAATCATCCGCGTTGTAGCCGGCGTCTTCGCCCAGATAATCGAAGACATTGAGTTTGCGCTTGCCAAACGCAGGATGGTAAACGAAGAGATCCCGAGGAAATGAAATCACGGCGATCTGGTTGGTTTTGCGATTGATGGTGACGAGCATGATGGTGTCCGTCCGCCAGGCGTCCCACCCCTCGCGTCGGTCGGTGCCCAACAGGAGGATGTTTTCGGTGTCGTGCAGGGCTTGGACGGGGGCCGCGGGAGGCGGCGTGCAATCCGCGTTCAACATGCAGGTCTCGAAGAGGGTCTGATCAGGCGTGGGCGTCAGATTTCGGTATGCAAACTCGGCCGGGCTCAGCGTGGGCGTCGCCGTGGGCGTGGGACTGGGCGTATCGGTGGGGCTGGGCGTGGGCGAAGGAGTGTGCGTGGGGGTGGCGGTTAACGCTGGCGTGGGGGTGGC
>JALWDV010000521.1 GCA_027036755.1 Anaerolineae bacterium | reverse complement strand
TCACATGACATCACATAACCTCACATGACGCCACATAACACCACATCACCCCACTTGACGCCACATAACGCCAGAAAACGCCACACAACGACTCATAGCGACACATATCGCCACATAAAGCCACATAACGCCACAACAACGCTGCAAAGCGCCACATAACTCCACATATTGCCACATAACGCCACATAATGCCACATATCACCACGTAACATCACATAACGTCACATAACATCACATAACCTCACATAACGTCACATAACGCCACATAGCGCCACAAAGCGCCACATAACCCCTCATTACGCCGCTTAACGCCACATAGCGCGACATAACGCCACATAACGCCGCATAACGCCACATAGCGTCACATGGTGTCACATAGCGCCACATGACGCCATATAACGCCATATAGCGCCGCATAACGCCACTTAACGCCACGTAACGCCACAAAACGCCAAATATCGCCACACAACGAAACATTACGCCACATAACGCCACATAATGCCACATAACACCAGGTTACATCACATAACGTCACATGACATCACATAACCTCACATGACGCCACATAACACCACATCACCCCACTTGACGCCACATAACGCCAGAAAACGCCACACAACGACTCATAGCGACACATATCGCCACATAACGCCACAAAACGCCACATAACGCCACAACAACGCCATAAAACGCCACATACCGCCACATATCCCCACATATCGCCACATAATGCCACATAATTCCACATACCGCCACTTGACGCCGCATACCTCGACATAACGCCACATAACGCCGCAAAACGCCGCATAACGCCACATAGCGTCACATGGTGTCACATAGCGCCAAATAACGCCATACAACGCCACGTAACATCACATAACGTCACATAACATCACATAACCTCGCATAACGTCACAAAACGCCACATAGCGCCACAAAGCGCCACATAACCCCACATACCGCCACTTGACGCCGCATACCGCGACATAACGCCACATAACGCCGCAAAACGCCG
>JALWDV010000520.1 GCA_027036755.1 Anaerolineae bacterium | reverse complement strand
CTCACGGCAATGCCCATGCCGCCGCGAAAATCGGTGAAGACGGGCCAGCAATGTCCCGCCACCGCGGCCACACCCGTCAGGGGGATCACCCACGGGCTGGGGAAGATAAGCTGCACCAGCCACACCGCGGCCGCGCCCTTGCTCATATCCAGCAGCGCGGTGAGGACGCCCGCGACCCGATTGCTGTTGCGCAGCACATTGGTGGCTCCGGTGTGCGTCGAGCCAGTGGTGCGCGGGTCCGGGCCGCCGAACAGCCGCGAGAAGATGACGCCGGAGGGGATAGAGCCGATGAGATAACCGGTGATGATGGCGAACAAAACGCCCCAGATGGATAATTCGAGAAAGTCGAACATATCAGACAACAACTCGCAGCCGCTGCGGAATGGTGGTGATTTTGACGAGATGCAGGTTTTCGTCGATGGTTTCGCCATCAGCCTGACAAGGCAATGGATCGTCGCTTCGCAGCGTCAGCGATCGCGTTCGATCCATGATGATCTTGGGATGATCGGTGTGCTTGCCCTTCATCAGTTTGGGGATGAGCGGCACGACCTCCCGGCGGCTGACGTCGGTGGCGATGCAGAGATCCATCTCGCCGTCATCATAACGGGCCTGGGGCGTGGCCAGAAAACCGCCGCCGAGCCGCGGCCCGTTGGCGATGAATGTGATGAAGGCGGGCGTCTCCAGCGAATGAGCGTCTGTTTCAAGATGCACCAGGGGGCGCTCGAAATAAATCCACAGGGTTTTGAGCACCGCAGCCATATAGATGGCGAACCCGCGCAGTCGCTTGATTTTGTGCGCCTCGATGTTCACTCGGGCGTCGAAGCCGCACCCCAGCATGTTGACGAAATAACGGTCGGGCGCATTGTCGAACTCGGCCCGGGCCACATCGATGACCCGGGTGTGCCCGCGCTTCAGCCTGTCCACCGCATCCTCCACGCCATCGCGAATGCCCAGGCCCCAGGCGAAATCATTGCCGCTGCCCATGGGCAAAACGCCCAGAGTGGCGGGAGCCACGCC
>JALWDV010000519.1 GCA_027036755.1 Anaerolineae bacterium | reverse complement strand
GTTGGAAGCGTTTGCCACGTCCGCCCGGCGATGAAGTCGCCGGGCTACAAAACAGCGCCGGATAAATCCGGCTAGCCCCGCAGGGGCGCTGTTTCTAGCCGGGGGACTTCATCCCCCGGCGTTGGCGGCGGGCGCGAAGCGCCCCGGGCCTATGAATGGATTACTTTAACTTTCCAACTCATTTTGAGCACACCCATTTGAGATCGTTGGACAGCGAGAGACTGATTGCTTAATCGTGTAACCCTGACCGATTTCGTTACATCTAACAGTTCGGTAAAAAAGAAGGCTGGCGTACACGCGCTTGCGTCAGCCTTTTTCAACGCAAGCAATCTTTCTCGAACTGAGTTGAAAATAAGGAGTAATTGATTATGCCTCTTCTGAGCCCTGATGACGCCCGAGCTGTACAGCAACAATTCGAGCAGAAAATAACCCGCCCGGTCAAAATGATCGTGGTCACCACGCAGCACAATTGCATGTATTGCAACGAGGTCAAGATGCTGGCCGAGGAACTGGCCGGACTTTCTCCGCAGATTGCTGTGGAAACCTACGATCTCGAACAAGACAAAGCCATTGCCGAGCTGTATGGTCTGGACAAAGCTCCCGCCATTGTGGTCGTCGCTGACGGTCGCGGGGAAGCGCCCGATGTCGATTATGGCATCCGTTTCTACGGCATCCCCAGCGGTTACGAATTCATGTCGCTGCTGGACGCCCTGAACACCGTGGGCAGCAATGGCGCAGACATGCAGCTGATGCCCGAGACCCTGGAGTTCCTGAAGAACCTGGACCAAGACGTGCACATGCAGGTCTTCATCACGCCCACCTGCCCCTACTGCCCCCGCGCGGTGATGATGGCGCATCATTTCGCCTTTGTCAGCCCCCGGGTGAAAGCGGATATGATCGAGGCGATGGAATTCCCCGATCTTTCCAATCGATACGGCGTATACGGCGTGCCTCGCACCGTCATCAACGAGGACGTGCATCAGGAAGGCGCTGTGCCCGAGCCCATGATGCTGCAAAA
>JALWDV010000518.1 GCA_027036755.1 Anaerolineae bacterium | reverse complement strand
GCTTGAGAAGGAGCTTGAGGAAGAGCAGAAAAAGCTCGAGGAGTTTCAGAAGGAAGGAAAGTCCATGCTCAAGGAGGAGGTGGACGCAGAAGACGTTGCGGCCATCATCTCCAAGTGGACTGGAATACCGGTAAGCAAGCTCATGCAGGGTGAGCGCGAAAAGCTCATTCATCTCGAAGAGGAGCTTGGAAAGAGGGTAGTAGGCCAGGAAAAGGCCATCATAGCTGTATCCAATGCGGTGCGGCGTGCCCGTGCAGGGCTCCAGGCGCCCAACAGGCCCATTGGCTCCTTTATCTTCCTTGGGCCAACGGGAGTTGGTAAGACAGAGCTTGCAAAGGCCCTGGCGGAGTTCCTGTTTGATACCGAGCAGGCCATGATCCGCATAGACATGAGTGAGTTCATGGAAAAGCACTCGGTTGCACGTCTCATTGGTGCGCCTCCGGGATACGTAGGTTACGAGGAAGGCGGCTACCTTACAGAGGCTGTGCGCAGAAAGCCTTACTCGGTGGTGCTCTTTGACGAGATAGAAAAGGCCCATCCGGACGTCTTCAACATCCTGCTCCAGATACTGGATGACGGAAGGCTTACGGACGGAAAGGGCCGTACCGTGGACTTCAGGAACACCATAATCATCATGACCTCCAATGTGGGAAGCTCACTTATCATCGAGGCCACGAATGCAGCCGAGATGGAGGCCCGGGTCATGGAGGCCCTGAGGGCGCAGTTCAGGCCTGAGTTCCTGAACAGGATAGATGATATCATCATCTTCCACGCCCTGACCAAGGAGCACCTGGCAAAGATCGTTGAGATCCAGGTGGGATACCTTGCTGAAAGGCTCAGGGAGAACGGCTACGAGCTCGAGATTACGGACAAGGCCAGGGAGTGGCTTGCCGAGGTGGGTTATGATCCCAATTTCGGTGCACGTCCGCTCAAAAGAGCCATACAGCGCTACATCGAGGATCCGCTTGCCCTTGAGATCCTTGAGGGCGTATTCAAGGAAGGCGACAAGATCATAGTGGAT
>JALWDV010000517.1 GCA_027036755.1 Anaerolineae bacterium | reverse complement strand
ATGTGGGGCAGAGCCACGACGTTGGGCAGGGCCAGGAGGGGATGGTCGGGGGGCAGGGGCTCGGGCGTGAACACGTCCAGGCCCGCGGCGAGAATGCGGCCCGTTTGCAGCGCATCCAGCAGCGCCTCCTGATCCACCACGCCCCCGCGGGCGGTGTTGATGAGGATGGCGGTGGGCTTCATCCGGGCCAGGGCCGCAGCGTCGATGAGGTGATGGGTCTCGGGCGTGTAGGGGCAGTGCAGACTGACGAAATCACTGGTCGCCAGCAGCTCCTCCAACCCCACCAGCTCTGCGCCCAGCCCGGTCGCGAGGGGGCTGGGCCGCCGGTTGTGGTAGAGCAGCCGCACATCGAAGCCGTGCAAACGCCGGGCCACGGCCGCTCCGATGCGCCCCATGCCGATGATGCCCACGGTGCTGCCGTGCAGGTCGGGCCCGACCCAGCCCATGGGCGACCAGGTTCGCCAGCGCCCGGCCCGCATATCCGCGGCCGCCTCGAAAAAGCGCCGGGCCGTGGCGATCATTAGGCCGATGGTCACATCCGCCACCGCGTCGGAGAGGACGCCGGGCGTGTGGCCCACGGGGATGCCGCGGGCGGTGCACGCGGCCAGGTCGATGTTATCCACCCCCACCGCCATCTGGCTGACCACGCACAGGTGCGGGCCCGCCGCGTCCAGCAGTTGGGCGTCGATGCGGTCGGTGAGCATGGTGAGCAGCCCGGCCGCGCCCGCAGCGCGGCGCAGAAGCTCATCGTAAGGGGGCGGGCCCGGCTCGGGCCACACATCCAGCGTCAGATGGCTGGCGGCCAGCCGTTGCATGGCGGGGTCGGGCAGGGTTCGGGTGATGAAGACGCGTGACATAAAATATCCTTTTGGGGAGAGGAATGACGCCAGTTTGTGTGTCAGACCATGAATGACGAAACGGCATCTGCGTTGTTACGTCATTTCGAGGGAGCGCAGCGACCGAAAGGTGCGACGCACTTGAGCATGCGGTAAGTGCGTCGCACCTGGAGAGATTCCTCCTCCCTGCGGTCGTCGGAATGACGTAACGGGGGGTTTTAGATGTGTCTGCGTTCCATAAAGATTGGCATGGTTCATTCTCATTCAAAACCATCTTTACAATTTCTCCGTCAAACGTCATCCGTCAAACGTCAAAAAGAGCCTGTTTCGCCACGTTTTGACGTTTGACGCTTTACGTTTGACGTGCTTTGCCAGGCGTTGACCCTATTGAAATTGCAAAGATGCAGGAAGGACGATCTGAACCATGCCTAAAGATTTTATCCGTGTTTCCTCGTATCCGTGTTGCGTGAACAAAGGCTGCGTTGGCGGTTGCGACAGGCTACCAGGTCTCCCAATGCACGACTTCGTCCAGCGCCCGCTTGCGTCCTTTGCGGGGCGGACGCTGCAGGGCCGCGGGGTCTGCCGGGTAGCCGAAGGAGATGGCCGCGTAGCACATCTTGTCCTCGGGCAGTTGCAGCAGCGCGTGAGCCCGAGCCATGTCGTAGATGTTGGCCATGACCGAGCCGACGCCCAGTTCGTGCGCTGTGAGCATCATGTTCTGCGCGGCCCGGCCCAGATCAAAGGCCACGGGCCAGCGCTCGCGCCAATCGCCTGTGACCAGGGCCACGCCCGCCGCGGCTCCGGCCAGATGCCCGGCCCACTGGCCGCATTCGCTCAGCGCTTGCAGCCGGGCCCGGTCTCGGATGACGATGAAATGCCAGGGCTGGGAGTTTTTGGAGCTGCCCGCCAGCCGCCCGGCGTCCAGGATTTTCAGCAGCGTTTCCTGGGGGATGGGCCGGTCGGCAAAGCGGCGGATGGCCCGTTTGGTGCGGATGGCGTCGTAAACGTTCATGCGAACCTCCGGCAGTCAGGCTTTGAGCGCGTTGTGCAGATGATGGAGTTGCCCGGCTGTGCCCACGATGATGAGCACGTCGTTCGGGTGGAGACGGGCGTCCGGGCCTGGATTGAGCACGAAGCCGCCGGTGGCGTTCTGATACGATTCATGGGGACAGTAGAGGGCGATGACCGTGATGCCGAACCGCTGGCGCAGGTTGGCCTCCGAAAGGGTTTGCCCCGCCAGCTCCGAGCCTTCTTTCACCTGGATTTCGTCCATCTCAGCGCCCCGGCCTTCGTCGAACACCACCTCGCTGAGGAATTCGGCCACGTGGGGCCGCAGCACCGTCAGGGCCAGCCGTCGCCCGCCGTAATCGTAGGGCGAGATCACCTCGTTGGCGCCCGCCCGCAGCAGTTTGTGATACGCATCCTGCCGCACCAGCCGACTGGCGATCCAGATGGATGGGTTCAGCTCCCGGGCGCTGAGGGCCACCACAATGTTGGCGTTGTCATTATTCAGCGTCGCCAGCAGCCGGGCCGCGTGTTTGATTCCGGCGATCAGCAGGGTTTCATCTTCGGTGGCGTCCCCCTTGATGACATGATAATTCAACTCCCGCAAACGGTCGATGACCTCGGGGGCCTTTTCGATGACGACAAAAGGTTCATTATTGCGCATCAGCTCCGAGGCGGCCGCCTCGCCAATACGCCCAAATCCGCAAAGGATGGTATGATTTTTCATGCGACGCACCTTCCGAACTGAACGGAGTTGAGTGACTGCCTGACGAAATTCCTCGCTGAGGATGGTCGAAAGCAACGACTCGATGGCCCACGCCCCCCAGATCATCGTGGCGAAGATGAGGGCGATGGTGAACACCCTGGTGTGCTTGCCCACTTCGCCCAGCTCGCCATAGCCCACCGTCGAGATGGTGATGACGGTCATGTAGAGGGCGTTGAGTGGATCGAGGTGGGCCGTAAGCGCGTACCCCACCGTTCCCGCCACGATGATGACCAGAATCAGGCCCATCGCGATGAAAAATCGACGGATGTCTTTGGGACGTAATCCAAGAAGCACTGAAAGCCGTTGCATAGGTCAATTATCTCCGAATTTTCTCAAAAAAGGAAACTTATCGTGGACGACAATCTTCGAAAAATTCAGGAAATGTTGCGAGGGTGGAAGTTGAAGGGCTGGCTGCTGTACGACTTCCACGAGCTCAATCCCATCGCCCGGCGCATGGCCCCCCTGCCCGAACATCTCATGCTCTCCCGCCGCTGGGCTTACTGGATTCCGGCCCGGGGCGAGCCCGCGTGGCTGGTGCACGCCATCGAGCGGGGGCAGTTCGCGAGTTACGACGCCCGTTTGGTCACCTACAGCTCGTGGCAGAGCTTCGAGGGGGCTTTGCTGGATTTGACCGATGGCCCGGGGCCCATCGCCTGCGAATACTCGCCCGATTGCGGCATCCCCTACGTCTCCTGGATCGACGCGGGCA
>JALWDV010000516.1:707-1022 GCA_027036755.1 Anaerolineae bacterium | reverse complement strand
CGATTGACGGCAAGATGAATGACTGGCAAAAAACAGATACCATTTCGCAAGAAATCAGTATGACGAATTTTGCCGACGCTACTTATTTTTATGTAGGGGCGCATTTACCCGGTTTTGATTTTGATAAGCATAATTTGTATATTGCCATTGATACGTATGACAAACAAAAAGGCGATCACAAGTTGCCATTTACGGATAAGCAATTTGACAACGGATTTGAATTTTTGGTCAAGTTACCGGGGCGTCATCAAGCCAAAATATTGGTAGATGAACCCTATTCGGTGTTTACGGATATTTACAACAATCATATTCCGG
>JALWDV010000516.1:0-697 GCA_027036755.1 Anaerolineae bacterium | reverse complement strand
CTTTTATAGACGAATTGATGTTGGTCAACCGGGGAAGGGAAACGCTTACGGGCGAAAAAACGGACAGTATAATCAACAATCGCGGGCTGTTGCAATTTGGCAATTCAAGTCGTCCGGAAACGTCAAATGCCGATTGGTTTTACGATGAAGGTAATCACAATTTGGAATTGCGTCTCGACTGGCACCTGATCAATGTATCGGATCCGTCGCACAGGTATGTGTTGGACGATAAAGCCGGCACAAGAGCCATTGAATACAGCCAAACCGAAGGATTTTACATTTATTTGTTTGTAACCGATAAAAATAATCGTTTGCTCAAACAATATCCCGAAGGCGCACCGCAGTTTTTTACTTGGGATATGTGGGAAAAACCGGTCTTTACCGAACGGCAAAAAGCTTTGTATGACAGCTTGCAAAATTATTTTTCAAAACCTTTGACGCTTGCTCACGACACCTTACCTGCAAAAGCCGAAAAGTTTGAAATTACGGATTTTTATATGGACAAAACCGGTGCGGTCAGTATCAGTTTTGCCGAACAAAGTTATTCGCAATACTTGTATGCTTATCCTGTTTTGAAGAAATATGATTTGAAGGCAAGTTTCGGTATTTTGCCACAATGGGATAAGAAAAAACATTTTACAGCAACATATAACGATTTGTCTGTCAGTAGAATGGGGCGGAGTGAATGGCAGATTTT
>JALWDV010000515.1:776-1023 GCA_027036755.1 Anaerolineae bacterium | reverse complement strand
AAGAGAAGAGACGCCAGAATGGCCATCGATGCGCCTGCGCAACTGGCGATGAAATTGACTGCGTCATTGTTCATCCACGAGACGCCCCGAACAAGGCGAACGGGGTGTCCGCATGGCGGAGCTGGGCTTTCGGTGAATGTGTTGCAACGCTCGCAATGATACAACCGTTGCACCGTCGCGCCCAAAATTGGCTGTACTGAAAAAACCTTCACCACGGAGGCACAGAGCGCACGGAGGAAGAAAAAGG
>JALWDV010000515.1:0-766 GCA_027036755.1 Anaerolineae bacterium | reverse complement strand
GGTGAGATTTGGAGAGAAATTTCTCTGTGAACTACCACTATTTTCTCCGTGTCCTCCGTGTCTCCGTGGTGAAATGACCTTTTTGCAGTGGAGTCAAAATTGAATCGATTATCGAGCCAACAAAACCGGCAATCGGCAAGACGAGCAGCAAAAACCAGTCTTGCAGGAACCATTGGCCCGTCGTCAGCAAAGAAGCGGCCTGGATGGTGCTGAAAGCGGTGAGGCCGATGAACAATCCGCCCGCCAGGCTTGCCAGCAGGCCCGCCCAGGTGACGCCGCCGGAAAAGCCTCTGGCCGTCGCCTCGCCGGTGGTGATAAGCCGGGGCTGCTGTTTGGACAGGACGCCCAGCTCGGTGGCCCAGGTGTCGGCCGAGGCCGCGGCCAGGGAGCCGAAAAAGGCCAGGGTGAAGCAAGGATAGCAGGACGCTTCGCGTCCGACAAGGCCCACCGCCAGCGCCATGAGCGCGGCCACGCCGCCATTGGCCAGGGTCTGGGCCAGATCGCGCGGGCCTGCTTTCTCGATATCGCCCAGGATGGCGGTCTTTTGCGCGTCGCCCAGGCGAGAGAGCAGGCTGCCGCCGACGAAAAAGGCGACCAGGGTCACGGCCCACGTGAGACCGCCCAAGCCGAAGACCAGCCCGCCGATGATCATCGCCCCCAACGCGCCGCCCGGGGTCAACGCCCCCATTCGCCACGCCGCAAGGCCAATCAGGCCCGCCAGCAAAAAGCCTGCGGCCAGCATCGCCGGGGTTCCGGGCGTGAGCAT
>JALWDV010000514.1 GCA_027036755.1 Anaerolineae bacterium | reverse complement strand
CCTCCCCCTGCAAGGCGTCAGCCGAAGCGGGGGGAGGCCGGGAGGGGGGCTTGTCACCAGGCCAAATTTGAAATTGCTGGACGTGTTTGGAGGGAATTTGACATTGTCCAAGTAGTTACCTTTATAATGTGCATTATCTTGCGAGAATTGCCCAAAACTCGCACGATAACCCCCGAAATCCCGCCCGCCAAGGCCCGAAAAACTGGCAAGATAAGTGTCATACGTCAAGACGTCAAAACGTTATATGGAAGGCAGTGATGAGAATCGTTGTAAGTAAGGGTAAAGTGTGGTGGAATTGATTTTAGAAAATCTCTTACCTCAAAAAAACAAAGGAAACCATCATGCTCAATGAATACGTCCGGCGCCTCACCAGCAAGGGGCAGGTCACCGTGCCCGCTGATGTGCGCAAGAAGCTGGGTATCAAACCGGGCGAGACTATTGTTTTCCGCATCCGCGAGGATCGCGTCGAACTCGATCGCGCCCCGATGAGCCTGGAAGAAGCTTTCGGCTCGGTGCCGCCCCTGAACCGTCCTGAGGATTTCGAGGCCCTGGGCCGGGAAGCCTGGGAGGAGCACGCCCAGCGGGTTGTGGATGAGGTGGTGGGAGAGTAGGTCATGCAATTTGTGGACGCCAATATCTTCCTAATCCGGGCGGCTGCGGGCATCGCTGGCCCGACGCCCCACACCCTGCGCCACACCTTCGCCAAGAACCTCATCGACGCGGGCCGCCCGCTGACCGTGGTGGCCGCGCTCATGGGCCATGAGTCCCTGAACACCCTGGCCATCTACACTCGTCCCAGCCGGGAGGATTTGCTGCGGGCGGTGAACAGGGATTTGTAAAGCGATTGGGGAAGCATGTATAATGACTGTACATTTGTACAGGAGAATTGGATTTCTCGATGCAAGCCGTTATCGACGCCTCAGCCATCATCGCTGTCATCGCCAATGAACCGGAAAAAGAAGCGCTCATTCGCCTCACCTCCGGAGTCGACTTGATTGCACCTGTTTCCATTCATTTTGAAAT
>JALWDV010000513.1 GCA_027036755.1 Anaerolineae bacterium | reverse complement strand
ATGTTTGTTGTCATAGCACACCTCCTAGTTTTGATGTGCCTTCTATTCTACCTCAATTGTTAAAGTTCCATGGGGTGCGTTTGCTCCCCCCGCATTTTTGCGCAAAATTCAGGTTTTACGCATGACGTGGGGTGGTGTAAATGGCCAACATTGCTTCGTCAAGCGTTTTTTCGCTGTGGACTGTAAACTTACAAAGAAAATTCAGAACTGCTGTTACAGCCCCTTCATCATGTAATACTCGGTCAGTTGGAAGCCCAGGCGGCGGTAGTAGTTGCGGGTGCCGATGGCCGAGATGACCGCCATCTGCCCGAAACCCTCGGCCCGGGCGATTTCCTCGGCCCGAGCCACCAATCGCCCGCCCAGACCCCGGTGCTGGGCCTCGCCTCGGCTGTCCCTGCCCAGGCCCAGCGCCGGGCCATAGACGTGCACCTCGCGGATCATGGCCGCGTGTTTGATTTCGTCGATGGGAACCACATCGGGCGCGTTGGGCAACGACAGGCGCAAAAAGCCCGCGACCTTGTCCTCGGGCGTGACAAAGCTGATGAAGAACTCGCGGCTGTCCGCGGTCTCGTAGGGCAGGATGTCCAGCCGCAGCTCGCCCGCGGCCACCTTTTGGCGGCGCACCTCCCGGCAGCGCAGACACTGGCACTGCCCCATCTCCTGCGCCCGCATGTAATTTTGCACCAACTGGCGCAGGTTGGTCTTCTTGTTGCCCTCCACGATGTTGGGCGAGGGGATGTCGCGGAAGATGCGATTGATGCGGGTGTAGCGAGGGACGTGCAGCTTGCAGCGGGCGATGAGGTCCACCAGCGTCGCTTCGTCGTAGGGCTGGTAGAGCCCGCGCTGGTAGTAGTCGTAAAGCTCCGCTTCTTTCAGCAAGGAGGTGGGATAAATTTTGAGCTCGTCGGGACGGATGGCGGGGTCGTCGAAAATGCGCTGGAAGTCCTGGTAGTCCGATTCGGGCGTGGCGCCGTAGAGATTAGCCATCCAATGCCCCACCAGCTTGAAGCCCGCGGCTCGCAACATGCGAAAAGCCCGCCGCGTGTCCGCCACCGTGTGCCCGCGCTTGTTCATGGCCAGAATGCGGTCGTCCAGGCTCTGGATGCCCATCTGCACCTTGGTCACGCCCAGCTTGCGCAGATGTTCGATCTCCCGCACGCTGATGGCGTCGGGCCGGGTTTCGATGACCAGGCCCACATTGCGATAGGCCGCGTCCTCGTTCTGGCGCTGGGCCTCTTCCAAATTGGCTGAATCCACGCCATTCATCGCATCCAGCGCCCGTTGCACGAACCACTCCCGATACTTTTTGGGATACGCAGACCAGGTGCCGCCCAGGATCAGCAGCTCGACCTTGTTGGCGGTGTGGCCTGTGGCCTCAAAGCTGCGCAGCCGGGAGGTGACCTGCCGCCAGGGATCGAAGTCGTTTTGCAGGGCGCGCATGGCTCCGGGCTCGTCGGGCACGTAGCTCTTGGGCATGCGCACGAAGGTGGGGCAGAAGATGCACTCGCCCGGGCAGTCGTAGGGCTTGGTTAGCACCGTCACCGGAGCCACGCCCGAATGGGTGCGCACCGGTTTGCGCAGCAGCCGGGCCTCCAGTTCCCGATCGGGCTCCAGCAGGCCCGCGGCCACCAGCTTGCGATAGCCGTCCATCAGCTCGGTTTTCGAAAACAGACGACCCGTTTTGCGGGCGTGACCGTTGACGATGGCCAGATACGCGTTATTGCTCCAGTTTTCGACCGCGCGAATGCTCTCCAGCACCTGCTTCAGTTCCGCCACGTCGGTGGGGATTTCGCGGGTGCGGCCTTCGGCGTCAGACCATTTGGAGAGGAAGATGGTGGGCATGGGTGAGGCAGTGTTCAGTAAGCGGTGATTCAGTAAACAGTCGCTATGAGCGACGGTGACCCGATAGCGAATGAAAACCGCTTGTTACGTCATTTCGACGACCGTAGGGAGGAGAAATCTCCTCGCTTGCAAGGGGATTTCTCGGTCGCTGCGCTCCCTCGAAATGACGTAGGAGAGCTTATTTGCAAAACGATAAACAGGGCGATGCGGTGACGATGTTGTTTGTCCTGGCGTTTTCTGTGGTAGAATCTCGCTTATGGAAAAAAACGTTCAGGAAAAGTTGCTGGCTATCAATCGCGCGTTTTATGAGCAATTCGCCGCGTCCTTTTCGGGAACGCGGTTCGGCGCGCAGCAAGGCTGGGATCGTATTATACACTATTTCCCCAAGCGAGGTGCGGTGCTGGACCTGGGCTGCGGCAACGGGCGTCTGGCCCTGTTTCTGGAGCAGCGATGGGAGCAGTTGGGCGATCCCGATCCCCCGTCCGCCGTCCTCGATCCGGCCATTCGCTACGTGGGCCTGGAGGGCAGCGAGGGGCTCATCGCCATCGCCCGGGAGAAAACCGCGGCCTTGCAGCGCGTCTCGACCGAGTTTTTCCAGATGGACCTCAGCACCGACGCCTGGCATCGGGCGTCGCACAGCTTCGATGTGGTCACCGCGCTGGCTGTGCTGCATCACATTCCCGGCTTCGAGGCCCGCCAGCGCTTCGTGCAGGCCGCGGGGCAATGTCTGAAACCGGGCGGCGCGCTCATTCTCTCCAACTGGCGCTTCGCACAGAATCCGCGCATGAGGCGCAAGATGCTGCCCTGGTCGGCCGCGGGCCTGAGCGAAACCGATGTGGAGCCGGGCGATTATCTGCTGGATTGGAAGAAGGATGGCGCGGGGATGCGCTACGCGCATCAACTGGATGAGGCCGAGGTGGAAGCGCTGGCCGCGGCCGCGGGTCTGGTCGTGGTGGAGCAATTCGCGGCGGACGGGCGAGAGGGCGATTTGAGCCTGTACAGCGTTCTGAAAGCCAGTTGATTGAGGAAAATTCGCCATAGAGCCTTCGTAGATCGGCCTTCGCGAATGGTTTTTGAAAATTGACGGGCATTTACGGAAGAACCTTTGTCAAAGAGCCTGGCGATGTTTGACAAAATCGCGTATCGCGTTATACTTGTACGACTATCGGCATAGTCTCTGCCAGACGATGCTGATAAACAATCCTGTCGTCCCTTTACACTCATTTCCATTCACAAGGAGAAGAAGAGCGTATGAAGAAGAAGTGGATTTTCATTGCCTTGCTGGTGCTGGTTGCAGCGCTGGCTCTGGCTGCCTGTGGCGGCGGCAAAGCCACCGAGGCCCCCAAGGCCACCGAGGCTCCCAAAGCCACCGAAGCGCCGGCCGAACAACCCAAGGCCACCGAGGCTCCCAAAGAGCAGCCGACCAAAGAAGTTACAGATGATTTGTCTTGTGACGATCCGCTGGGATGCGTCACCATTGGCCCGAGCGATCCTGTTCGCATCGGCTACGCGTTGGTGGTCAGCGGCCCCAACGAGTCGTTGGGCGTTGACTCTCGCCGCGGCATCGAGATCGCCATCGACGATGCCGGCGGAGAGATGCTGGGACACCCCATCGAGCTCATCGGCGAGGACTCCCAGTGCTCGGCCGAGGGCGGCCAGACCGCGGCCACCAAGCTGGCTTCCGACAGCACCCTGCTGGGCGTCATCGGCACCAACTGCTCCAGCGCAGGCGAGCCTGCCGCGGCCATCCTCAGCGATGCGGGCATGGTGCTCATCTCCCCCTCCAACACGGCTCCCAGCCTGACCGCTCCGGATACGCATCAGCCTGGCTACCTGCGCACCGCGCACAACGACAAGGTGCAGGGCAAGGCCATGGCCACCTTCGCTTACAAAGAGCTGGGCAAACAGAGCGCCGCCACCATCCACGATGGCAGCCCCTACGCCGAGCAGTTGCAGCAGGTCTTCGCCGACGTGTTCAGCGAGATGGGCGGCAACATCGTGGCCCAGGAAGCTGTGAACGTGGGCGACACGGACATGCGTCCGGTGCTCACCAGCATCGCCACCAACAAGCCCGAGTTCCTGTACTATCCCATCTTCATCGCCGAGGGCGGCTTCATCACCCGCCAGGCGAAAGAGGTGAACGGCCTGGAAGACACGACCCTGGCCGGCTCCGACGGCATGATCTCTCCCGACTTCATCGAAGCCGCGGGCGACGCGGCCGAGGGCATGTACATTTCGGGCCCGAACCTGAACTTCGAGAACGAGCTGGGCAAGCACTTCCTGGAGGCGCATCAGGAGAAGTATGGCGAGCCGCCCATCAGCGCTTTCCATGCCCACGCCTATGACGCCACCAACATGCTGCTGAACGCCATCGCCAAGGTGGCCAAGCAGGGCGCGGATGGCACCCTGGTTGTGGGTCGCCAGGCCCTGCGTGACGCCCTGTACGCCACCAAGGACATGAAGGGCATCACCGGCGTCATCACCTGTGACGAGAACGGCGACTGCGCCGATCCGAAGATCGTCATCAATCAAATTCAGAATGGCGAATACGTGCCTGTGTGGTCCGAAGCTGAGGGCTGGTTGAACAAAGAAGGCGGTGAGGGCCAAAGCGGCGCGATGGAGCCGCCCGTCGTCGAGAATCCGCCCGAGGATCCGCTGGGCGTGGTCAAGATCGGCCCGGATGATCCCATTCGCATCGGCTACGCGCTGGTGGTCAGCGGCCCCAACGAGTCGTTGGGCGTTGACTCTCGCCGCGGCATCGAGATCGCCATCGACGATGCCGGCGGAGAGATGCTGGGGCATCCCATCGAGCTCATCGGCGAGGACTCCCAGTGCTCGGCCGAGGGTGGCCAGACCGCGGCCACCAAGCTGGCTTCCGACAGCACCCTGCTGGGCGTCATCGGCACCAACTGCTCCAGCGCAGGCGAGCCTGCCGCGGCCATCCTCAGCGATGCGGGCATGGTGCTCATCTCCCCCTCCAACACGGCTCCCAGCCTGACCGCTCCGGATACGCATCAGCCTGGCTACCTGCGCACCGCGCACAACGACAAGGTGCAGGGCAAGGCCATGGCCACCTTCGCTTACAAAGAGCTGGGCAAACAGAGCGCCGCCACCATCCACGATGGCAGCCCCTACGCCGAGCAGTTGCAGCAGGTCTTCGCCGACGTGTTCAGCGAGATGGGCGGCAACATCGTGGCCCAGGAAGCTGTGAACGTGGGCGACACGGACATGCGTCCGGTGCTCACCAGCATCGCCACCAACAAGCCCGAGTTCCTGTACTATCCCATCTTCATCGCCGAGGGCGGCTTCATCACCCGCCAGGCGAAAGAGGTGAACGGCCTGGAAGACACGACCCTGGCCGGCTCCGACGGCATGATCTCTCCCGACTTCATCGAAGCCGCGGGCGACGCGGCCGAGGGCATGTACATTTCGGGCCCGAACCTGAACTTCGAGAACGAGCTGGGCAAGCACTTCCTGGAGGCGCATCAGGAGAAGTATGGCGAGCCGCCCATCAGCGCTTTCCATGCTCACGCCTATGACGCCACCAACATGCTGCTCAACGCCATCGCCAAGGTGGCGGTGATGGATAAAGACGGCAACCTGTACATCGGTCGCCAGGCCCTGCGTGACGCTCTGTTCGCCACCAAGGATATGAAGGGCATCACCGGCGCCATCACCTGTGACGAGAACGGCGACTGCGCCGATCCCCAGATCGTCATCAACCAGATTCAGAATGTGGACGGCAAACTGGATTACGTGCCCGTCTGGTCTGAATCCCAGGGATGGCTGAACAAGTAACATCATCGAGAGTCAGGCGTCCGGGGCGCACTGAGGCGTTCCGGGCGTCTTTCCCTCTTTGACGATTCATTCGCAGAACAGGGATGGGCCGTGGGGATGTTTTCGGCCCATCCCCTTCGCTTGTCATGGAGGACGTGCTATGTTGCAGAAATTTATGCGGAAGCATGACACTACGGACATCGTCATGTGGCTGATTGGGTTGGGAATTTTGGTCGCGGTGTTGTATGGGTCTTATGTGACGCTTTTTGTAACGCAAAAGTACGAACCTGGCGTTTGGCTGGATTTCACAATCTTTGGTCTGGCGCAGGGGAGTGTTTATGCACTTATCGCCTTGGGATACACCCTGGTTTATGGCATTTTGTTTATGATTAACTTCGCCCACGGCGAGGTGTTCACCGGCGGTGTGTTCACGGCTTATTTTGTGGCCATCGCCATGGAAAAATCTGGTTTCATCGAGCGTCACTGGGTGCTAGCCCTGCTCATTCTCATGGCCGTGGCGATGACGGTTTCTGTGCTCGTGGCCGTCGTTCTGGAGCGAATCGCTTATCGCCCGCTGCGAGGAGCGCCTCGCCTGGTGCCGCTGATCACGGCCATCGGCGCTTCTTTCTTCCTGCAATACACCTATCGCGGCATTTATGGCTCGGGCGTCAAGACTTATCCCGATTTTCCGGCGCTGGATGGCAAGTTGAATCTCCTCGGTCGGGAATGGCCTATTCTCACCGTGCAGGCGCTGGTGATTGTGGTGGCGGCCCTGATGATGGTTTTCCTGTATTGGTATGTGCAAAAGACCAAAGCGGGCAAGGCCATGCGGGCCGTGGCCGAGGATAAAGAGGCTGCGGCGCTGATGGGCATCGACGTGGATCGAGTGATCGTCAACACCTTCGCCCTGGGCGGCGCCATGGCGGGCGTGGCGGGCATCCTCTACGCGCTGCTGTTCAAGCAGGTGAATGCGTTCATGGGCTTCATTCCCGGCATCAAGGCGTTCACCGCCGCAGTGCTGGGCGGCATCGGCAATGTGCCCGGCGCCATGCTGGGCGGGCTCTTCCTGGGGATTGTCGAATCTCTGGGGCCCAGCCTGATCCTGGACGGCCTGGGCATTCCCTCTCCCTATCAGCTCAAAGACGCCATCGCTTTCACCCTGCTGGTGCTGGTGCTCATCTTCCGCCCCACCGGCATCCTGGGCGAACGGCTCTCAGAGAAGAAGGCATAAGGAGGCAATGGCATGGATAAAGAATTGAAATTCACCTGGTCCGATATTCTCAAGTACGGCGCCATTGCCGGTGTTGTGGCCATTTACGTCATCCTGGTTGGCATGGTCGAGGCGTTCAATGAACGATACATCATCTCCGAGACCGTCAATCTGGGACAAATCGCGTTGTTCGCGCCCGTGTTTCTGCTGGGCTATTTCGCAGCCAACACCGCCCGGCAGATCAAATCCGCCGGTTTTGCCATCCTCGCCAGCGCTCTGGTGGGGCTGGTGGGCGGCGCGTTTGTGGCGGCTCTGCTGTTTTTGGGGACGCACGTCAATCTGCGGGAGGTCTTCCTGAATGTCTCTCCCGAGCTGCTGGGTATTCTGCATCTCGGGCAAGAGGCGATGATGGGGGCGATTGTCGTCAATCTCATCGTCGGCGCCGTTGTTGGATTTTTCGGCGGCCTGTTTGCGCTGGCGCCTCATAAATGGAGCAACGCTCTGCTGGTGGGGCTTAGCATCGTCCTGCTCATGGGCGTCATGCAGGAGTTGATGTCCATCACCTTCGGCAACAAGGACTGGTACAAGCCCATCGGCAAGTTCATCTACGCCCAAAAGGGCCTCTCCTGGGGCGGCGCTATTCTCTTCCTGGTTTTGGGCGTTGGATACAGTCTGTGGCGCAGTTCGGGCAAGTTCCGGCCCGCGGCCAGGGTGGCGAAAATGCCCACCAAACAGCGACTTTCCATCAGTCTGGCGGCCTGGGCCCTGGGACTCCTCATCCTGCTGGCGTTGCCCAGGTTTCTGGGTTCTTATCCCAGCGAGATTTTGACCACCGTCGGCATCTACATCATCATGGGTCTGGGCCTGAATATCGTGGTCGGGTTTGCGGGCCTGTTGGATCTGGGCTATGTGGCCTTTTTCGCCATCGGCGCTTACACCGTGGGCATCCTCACCTCCACCGGCAAGCTGGCCACGGTGGGATGGTCTTTCTGGATGGCGCTGCCTGTGGCCGTCTTTCTGGCCATGCTGGCGGGCGTGATTTTGGGCATCCCGGTGTTGAAGATGCGCGGCGATTATCTGGCCATCGTCACCCTGGGCTTTGGCGAGATCATCCGCGTGGTGGTGCTTTCCGACTGGTTGAAGCCCTTCATCGGCGGCGCTCAGGGCATTTTGCAGATTCCCAAGCCGCAAATCGGCGAATTCGTCTTCAAAAAGCCGGAGCAGATGTATTACATCGTGTTGGCGGGCATCTTGCTCGTAGGCTATGTGGCCTGGAGGCTGCGGGACGCCCGGGTGGGCCGGGCGTGGAAGGCGTTGCGAGAGGATGAGGACGTGGCCGAGGCCATGGGCATCCATCTGGTCAGCACCAAGCTGATGGCCTTCGCCACGGGCGCGGCCTTCGCCGGTCTGGCGGGCGCTATTTTTGCGGCCAAGCTGGGCTCCATCTTCCCGCACAGCTTCAATCTCATCGTCTCCATCAACGTGCTCTCTTTGATCATCGTGGGCGGCATCGGCAGCCTGCCCGGCGTGGTCGTCGGCGCACTGATCCTGGTGGGGCTGCCCGAGCTGCTGCGTGAGTTTGCGGACTTCCGCATGTTGTTCTACGGCGCTTTGCTGGTGGCGATGATGCTGGTCAAGCCCGAAGGCTTCGTGCCCGAGAAGACCCACGCCCGGGAGCTGAGCGAGAAGGAGCCGTTAGCGCCCGGAATCGAGCCAGAAACGCCCGCCCGGGAGACCATCTAAGGAGGAGATCATGGCAGAGACGAAATCGGAATTCATTTTGGAAACAGTGAACGTCACCAAGCAGTTCGGCGGCCTGACCGCGGTTAAGGATCTCAGCATCCAGGTGCCGCAGAAATCGATTTACAGCGTCATCGGCCCCAACGGCGCGGGCAAGACCACCTTTTTCAACTGCATCACCGGCTTCTACAAGGTGACTGAGGGCGATATCATCCTGGATGGCGAATCCATCGTGGGTTTGCGGCCCGACATCATCGTCAAGAAGGGCATCTCCCGCACCTACCAGAACATCCGCCTGTTTCAGAATCTGACAGCGCTGGAAAATGTGATGGTGGGGCATCATCCCCGCATGAAGGCGGGATGGTTCGGGGCGGTGTTCAATACGCCCGGCACCCGCCGCGAGGAGGCCGAAACCCGCAAACTGGCCATGGATCTGCTTGAGTTCGTGGGTTTGAAAGGCTATGAGTATGAACTGGCCACCAATCTGCCCTACGGGCAGCAGCGACGGCTGGAGATCGCCCGGGCGCTGGCCAGCGAGCCCAAGCTGCTCCTCCTGGATGAGCCCACCGCGGGCATGAATCCCAGCGAGACCGAGGAAATGACCGAGTTCATCGACAATCTGCGCAAGGAGCTGGGCATCACTGTGCTGCTCATCGAGCATGACATGCGCGTGGTGATGACCATTTCCGACATCATCACCGTGCTGGACTACGGCCAGAAGATCGCCGAAGGCAAGCCGGAAGAAGTCCGGGCCAACCCGCGGGTCATCGAGGCGTATCTCGGCCGCGGCGCAGCCACTCAGCACGAAGCGCAGGCAGCGTAAGGGGGTAACAGGATGGCACTTCTCACACTGGATAACGTTCACACTTACTACGGCAACATCCACGCCCTCAAGGGCATTTCCATCACGGTGGACGAGGGGGAGATCGTCACCCTCATCGGCGCCAATGGCGCGGGCAAATCCACCACGCTAAAGACCATCAGCGGCCTCCTCTATCCTCGTCAGGGCAAGGTTTATCTCGGAGACAAGGATCTGACCAAGTTCAGCGCTCACGAGATCGTGCGGATGGGCGTGATTCATGTGCCCGAAGGCCGCCGCGTCTTCTCGCGCCTGACGGTGATGGAAAACCTGGAGATGGGCGCGTTCACCCGCAAGGATAAAGATGGCGTCCAGAAGGACCTGAAACGCGTGTTCGAGCTCTTTCCCCGGCTGGAGGAGCGGCAAACGCAGGTGGCGGGCACCCTTTCCGGCGGCGAGCAGCAGATGTTGGCCATGGGCCGGGCCTTGATGAGCAACCCGCGCATCCTGCTGCTGGACGAGCCTTCCATGGGGCTGGCGCCGGTGCTGGTGGATTTGATCTTCGACACCATCCGCGAGCTCAACAATCAGGGCATGACCATCTTGCTGGTGGAGCAGAACGCGTTGCTGGCGCTGGATGTGGCGCATCGCGGCTATGTGCTGGAGACGGGCACGATTCCGCTGGCGGGCGACGCCAAGGATTTGGCCAACAATCCCCAGGTCAAGGAAGTCTATCTGGGCGGCGCGTAGCAAATCGAACGTCATTGCAAATACATCACCACTCAAAGCCCGGTGGCGATTTGCCAGCGGGCTTTCTTATGGTTACAATCGAAACCTTAAGAGCATTTTTTTTGTAATTGCTCAGGTAGCCTGATTCGACCTTGAAAGTGCATTGCCACGAAGGCTCGAAGGAACGAAGCCACGAAGAAAATCCTTATTTCTCACCCTTCGCGCCTTCGTGCCGTCGTGTCTTCGTGGTTTTGGGCCTTGCTATGTTAGTAGCTTGACAATGTCACATTACGTCATTCAGCAATTTCAAATTTAGAATCCGCAAGCGGAAAGGAGGCGCTTTCACCCCTCCCGGCCTCCTTTTTGCCCCCACCCCGCCCCTCCCCCGATACTCGCTGCGCTCGTGTTCGGGGGAGGGGCGGGGTGG
>JALWDV010000512.1 GCA_027036755.1 Anaerolineae bacterium | reverse complement strand
ATGTTCTACTTATGCTGCAGTCGCACTTGCTAGACAGATTACCGTAAATCCCAAAATGCCTTTATCTTCCATATATGTATATGTATGTATAGCTTGCGGAGTTTAAACAATAAAATGTTGTTTTGACAACTTTTGGGAGAAGTTTCACAAAAGTAACTTACACCACGGAGGAATGTATTCTGTAAATCAAACTTTCGCTGAGAACTTCGATGCCAAGACAGATCCAGATTGCCTTTTCGAGCTGAGATACAAATGATTTCTCTCGATAAGTTAGATGAGTCTGACAATTGTCGGATGCGTCTGAAGTCGATCAATGTAATGGCGTATGGAAATTATTAATGACACATTTGTTATTTGCAGTTGTAGCTTTATCATGCCTTTATTAAACGGGAAGGTGAGTGAATTCTGTACTCTAGGAAAACCCAGTTAGAAACAGGTATGATATTATATATTTTTACATAACGAGAATACTTGTAACGAATTAAGTGTAGCGGTGCTGATTGTATTGCAACTGGTACTTCTTCTATTTATATTACTACACATGTCAATATAACTGCAACCGCAACTGCTATTGCTGCTGCTGAAAGTATTATAACTACCACAAGATCTATTATATATGAATACTACGGCTACTGCTTCTTCTGCTGCTACTACTTTTAAAGTTAATGTGGCTATTGACGCTTATGTTCCAACTACTAATACTGCAACTCCTCTTGGTACAACTATCATAAATGCTTAACATCATCATCATCATCATCATCATCATCATCATCATCATCATCATCATCATCATCATCATCATCATCATCATCATCATCATTAGCAGCAGCAGCAGCAGCATCAGCATCAGCATCATCATCATCATAGTGATCATAATCATCCTAGTTATTATTATTATTATTATTTTTGTTGTTGTTGTTGTTGCTGTTGTTGTTGTTGTTATTATTATTTTTATTCCTGCTATGACTGTTACTGACATCCACATTCGTTTATATTGATAGCTAATCAGATATTAAGTAAATAATTT
>JALWDV010000511.1 GCA_027036755.1 Anaerolineae bacterium | reverse complement strand
GTGATTGAGTGATTGATTGAGTGATTGAGTGATTGAGTGATTGAATGATTGATTGAGTGATTGAGTGAGTGATTGAGTGAGTGATTGAGTGAGTGATTGAGTGAGTGAGTGAGTGAGTGATTGAGTGATTGAGTGAGTGAGTGAGTGAGTGAGTGAGTGAGTGAGTGAGTGAGTGAGTGAGTGAGTGAGTGAGTGAGTGAGTGAGTGAGTGAGTGAGTGAGTGAGTGAGTGAGTGCCTCAGTGCGTGCGTTGCTGACTGACTGACTGACTGACTGACAGACTGATATACTGACTGACTGACTGGCTGACTGACTGACTGACTAAAAATCACAAAACTTTTAACTTTTGGGACGATAATAAAAATATAATTACCAAGTACCAAGTTAAAACACTGTCAAATCACTGTATTCTCGGCGCTGACAGTAATACACAATATCTATTTATAAGCTAAACATTCAGCTAGAACATACGACAGTCAGGTCCGCGTGATATCGGCTTTTACACGTGATTAATCGATATCGTACAAACATATTTTAATATATCACGACTCTGTGAAGCAGCCCTAGATCCTGATTAAAGTAATCTAACTCACGGCAGACGCCAGATAGATAACGCGATGAGACTTGAGAAGATATCTTGCCTAGATTAAACTGATAATCAGCGGATGTTGGCGGGTTTGATTAATTCTCCTGTAGCCAGAGGTCAAAGTGCACGTCAGTACGTGATGTGGCAGTGACTACCCTCTCCGTGTTTCCGGTATACGTTTCCGTTCTGTTCCTTGTGAGTGTGGGGGGGCGGATGTGTAGATGGTGGGATGAGTGGAGGGTGAGTAGAAAAAAATGGAAATAAGTGTTTGCACTTTTGTTGCGTCATCCTTATGTTTTAGTGTTACAATGTATGTATGTAAATGTTCTGTATGTTATATTTTAATATGAATAAATCAAATCAATTCAGTGAATGTCTTACTACAAACAACCCGCTTGCACCTTTGGTATTTACTAATATAATGAAGTTCGATATATATTTCAC
>JALWDV010000510.1:832-1030 GCA_027036755.1 Anaerolineae bacterium | reverse complement strand
GCGCATGATGGCCCTGACCACGGCCATCAACGATCGCGAAAGTCGCATCCGGCACGCCAAAGAGCAACGCGAAGCGTTGAGGGCGGAGCTGGCGCAAAATGTGGCGGAGGCCGAAAAAGCCCAGGCCGAGGCCGAGGCCGCACAGGCGCAATGGGATGAGGTGAGCTCGCGCCTGCAAGCGCTGGGCCGTCGCATCAC
>JALWDV010000510.1:0-822 GCA_027036755.1 Anaerolineae bacterium | reverse complement strand
GCTCGTAGCGGGCCGAGTTCGCCGCCCAGGTGCGAGAGCTGCGGGCCCGCTACGAGCTGCTGGATCGGCTGCGCGCGGAGGGCGAAGGGCTCTTCGCGGGGGTGAAGCAGGTGGTGCGGGCCAGCCATCAGGGGCGATTGCAGGGCGTTCTGGGCCCCATCGTCAACCTCATCGAGACCCCGGATCGCTACGAACAGGCCATCGAGGCTGCGCTGGGCGGGCGTCTGCAGGATGTGGTGGTGAGAAGCTGGGAGGACGCGGAAGCGGCCATCGCTCTGCTGAAGAAAACCCGGGGCGGCCGGGCCACGTTCCTGCCCCTGGATAATCTGCGTCCCCAGCGCCGCAACAAAACCCCGCGCGAAAAAGGCGTGCTGGGCTGGGCCGCGGACCTGGTTTCGTATGACGAGGAGATCGGGCCGGCCGTGGAGCTGCTGCTGGGGCAGATTTTGGTGGTGGAGGATCTGTCGGTGGCGCGGCGCATCAGCCGCGGAGGCGGCCATCGCCCGCGCATCGTCACCCTGGAGGGCGATTACGTGCATCCGGGCGGCAGCGTCAGCGGCGGCAGCCGCAATCAGCGCCAGAAGGGCGGCATGTTGGCCCGCGAGCGGGAGTATCGCCAGTTGCCCGGGCAAATCGACCGGGCGCAAACGCGGGTGAAACGGCTGGACGAGGAGATCGAGAGCCTGAATCAGGCCATCGCCGCCATCGAGGAGGAGCGCACCCAGTTGGTGAAGGCAGCCAGCGAGCTGGGCGCGGAGGAGAAATCTCTGACCGCGACCCTGGCCCAGATCCAAAGTGCGCTGGATCGGGCGCGGCAGGCCG
>JALWDV010000509.1 GCA_027036755.1 Anaerolineae bacterium | reverse complement strand
GTCAAAACGATCTGTGCGTTGATGTTTTCGGTGGTGATGGTGACGAGCCGCGCGCCATGGCGGGCGAAGAGCGCCGCCATCTCGGGCGGGGCGATGAAATTCGTTTGCATCAGCGCCGCTTTTTCAAGAATGGCGATGAGTTTCGTTCCCCGTGTGCGCAGATCCGGCTCTTCGATGACCAGACGCCCGCCCGGTTTCAGCACCCGCACCAGTTCCTGTGCGGCCAGCTCTTGTCGGGCGAAGTGATGAAATGCGTCCACGATAAGAATGCACTGGATGCTCTCAGTGGCGAAGGGCAGTTGCTCGGCCAGCGCCCGCACGCCCGGCAAATGCTTCTCACGAGCGGCTTTCAACATCACGGGCGAGGGATCCACGACGATGACCTGCACGCCCGCCGCGGCCAGATGTTGCGCCACCCGGCCCGTGCCGCCGCCGATATCCAGCAGCAGGTCGCCCGGCCGCGCATCCAGGTGCTGCAAGAGCAAATCGTGGCGCATCGAGCCGAACACCCTGTCGTAAAAAGGTGCGATGAGGTTGAAATGGCCGTGTCGGTTGCGGATTTTCATGATCAGAGGTAACTGCTAACGTACTTGACTTTAAGTCGCCAAAAGCCACGAAGGCTCGAAGTTTTTCGAAGACACGAAGGAAAAATAAAGAAAAATACTTCGTGCCTTTCATCTTCTTCGTGTCTTCGTGGCAAAAAGCGGTGGACACACCTTAGTAGTTACGATCAGAGGGAGCAGACCGCATCGGGATTATGGCGCGGTTCAGGCAATTTCCACACGCCCAGGATGAACGCGAGCAGGGATATCCCCGCGGCGATGGCGAACATGGCCGGATAGGAGAACCATCGGGCCAGGAAACCCACGGCCAGGGGGGCGAAGGCGATGGGCAGCAGCGCGGTGTTGCGCAAGGCGACGCACACCGGGCGGGTGGGCTCGTCGGCCATCTCAAGAATGATGTTGGCGAAGCCAACGCTGGAGCCGCTGATGGCGCTGCCCAACAGGATGAAGACCCCGCCGTAAAGCCA
>JALWDV010000508.1 GCA_027036755.1 Anaerolineae bacterium | reverse complement strand
TCCTGGCCCGGAATGGCGTGATAGATCACCGAAGGCAGGCCCATGAGAAAAGCCTCGGCCAGCGAATTGGGCCCGGCCTTGGTCACCAGGATATCCGCGGCCCGCATCCACAGGGGCATGTCCTCCCGAAATCCCAGGACGCGCAGATGGGGCGCGGCGCAGCGGGCCTGCAAACGTCGCCGCAGCGCCCGGTTGCGCCCGGCGATGACCGCCACCTGGGCCCCGAGCTTGCGGGCCATCAACGCCCGCACAAAGGGAAACATATCCCCCGCGCCGTCGCCGCCGCCAATGAAGAGAACCACCGGCGATTCCTCGCCCAGCCCCAGCAGCTCGCGCGCCTGGAGCCGATCAAGAGCCAGCGCATCGCGAAAAGCCCGGCGCACCGGCATCCCAGTCACATGCAGACGATCCGCAGGCAGGCCCAAAGCCAGCGCCCGGGCCTGAGTCTCGGGCCAGGGCAAAAAATACGCGTCCAGGCCCGGCGCAAACCAGGCCGCGGGCGCGGTCACGAAATCCTGCACAACCACGCTCAGCGAGACGCGGCCATCGCGCCGAGCGCGATAGCGGGCCAGAATGGCGTTGGGAATGGGGTGGAAGGAGACCACCGCGTCGTGGGGATGGGCCTGCATCAATCGGGCCAGACCCTTTGCCACATAGGGCCACAACAGCCGCGAGAGCGCGGCCACGGCCAGCCTGCTATCGGTGGCGCGATACGCGGCTCGCCACGGCCAGCCGCCCAGGCCCAACATGGCCGGATACCAGTCGGGAAAACGGGTGAAAGGCCACGCGCCCGACTCCTCGAATACATCCACCAGCTCCACCGCGGCGGCGTCGCCAAAGCGGGCCAGCATGGCGTCGGCCACGGCCCGAGCCGCGGCCACATGCCCGCCGCCCGTGAGCGAATAGAGAAAAAGAAAGCGTCGGGGTGAAGACATGGCTGGCATTATAGCGTCCCCGCGCACTTATGATAAAATTGCTCCTCCCAACATCCCTGCAGGTTCGAATCCTGCCCGATCAATCGATCGGCAAG
>JALWDV010000507.1 GCA_027036755.1 Anaerolineae bacterium | reverse complement strand
GGGTGAGGGTGGACGTGGGGGTGAAGGTGGGCGTGGCCGTCGCCAGGATCGCCCCCTCTTCGCCGCCGATGGTGAGGATGATAGCGGCTTCGGCTTTGGCCCCATCGCCCGCGGTGGCCGAGATCTGGAATGTGCCCGCCCGTTCGATGGTGATTTGGGTGGAAGCGATGCCGTTGGTTGTAGCGGCCTGCCGCCGGGGCAATTCCACGCCCGCCTGCTGATCCAGAAAGATGAATTCCACGGGCGTGCCGTCGGGCGCGACGTGGCCGTTGTGATCCAGCACCGGGCCCGCCTCGACGATGATGGCGTCTCCCACCTGCAGGTCGATCATCTCCGCCTCGGGGTCGAGCTCCACCGGTTCGCCGGTGTCGGGGTCCGGCAGCAGCAGCTTGAGGGGGAAGGGCCGGTCGGGATCAGGCTCCAGCTCCCGGCTGAGCTCGTAATTGACGCCGGTCACGCTTACGGGCAGGCTGCCCGCGGGCTGCAACTCCCGGAAGAGCGTGCGCACCGCGGTTTCCAGGAAGGGCGTTACTTTGCTATACAGACCGTAGTATGCGGTCAGCTTGCCGATTTCGGTGTCGCTGAGGAAATAAGGCGCGTTGAAGGCGAAAACGATGATCTTCTTGCCCCGCAGGCTGTCGGCCCGCATGTCCAGAAAGCGTTTCAGCGCCATCGAGCTGGGATATTGCTCCTTGTCTACATCCAGCATGTTGAAGACGAGCCAGTCGGCGCCATTGATGAGGCCGTTGAGTTCGTCGAAACGTTCGGCGCTCAGGCGTTGCTCGGGCGGAACGTCGTTCGGGGTTTCTGCCTGGCGCAGGAGCGCGTCCAGCTCGGCGAAGCTGGCGCTGTCAACGTTGTCGGGGGATATCTGATCGCTGGCTTCGGGCCCGTAGAGATGCAGGATCGCGGTCTCCATGGCGTCGACGGGGATGGCGGGCTGGGCCGGGCAATCGGGACATTCACTCAGGGGGCGGGCGTCGGTGAAGATGAGGATGCGCTCATCGGCCAGGGGCGCGCTGGGCAGGCGGTCGGCCAGCTCGGTGACGCCGGGATAAATGAGGGTGTTGGCGTCCCAGGCGATGCTGGTGATGGCATCCTGGCCTTGATTCAGCGCCTCGTTCAGGTTTTCGGGCGTTTTCTGGGTTTCTTGCCAGCTCAGGTGGGGATAAAGCTTGAGTTTGAGGCGGATGATGCGGGCGAGGGAGCTATCCACCCGGGAGCGAAACGCGGGGTCTTCCTCATATTTCTGCTTGAAATACCCGATGGCGTCTTCCATGTTCGATATCTGCTGATCCCACGCGCCATCGGCTCCGAATTCTGCGAGATAGAGCAGATCATTCCCCGCTAGAAACGCCTCTTGCGCCACGCGGCGGCTGGGAAACTGGCCCGGTTCGTAGGCCTGATAATAACGCTTCAGCGCCCGCACGCCCAGGGCGTCGGAAACGAGGATGCCGCCGTTTTGCCGCCATTTGGTGAATCCCTCCATGATGGTTTGCAGCTCGGGGGCCAGCGAGATGGGCGGGGTGAGCTGGCGCGGGTTTTCCTGAAAGCCCTTGTAGCGCACGTGCGAGGTCATCATGGCGTCGGTGACCGCGTCCCAGGAGGGAGCCTGTTCGGTGACGGCCCGGAATGGGGGCAGCTCCACCTGCTCCAGGGCCGGCAACGGCTTCTGCACGGTGGCGACTTCCTGATCCGGGCGGCGATCGCTGGCTCCCTGGCCCGGAAAGTGCTTGGACACCGTGGCCAACCGTCCCTGCGAGCCCTGATGCACGCCTTCGATGTAGGCCTGGCCCATCTTGGCCACCCAGTAGGCGTCGCCGCCAAAGGTGCGGGAGCCGGCGTAGCCCTGGAGTTCGGGCCTGGGGTTGTCCAACACATCCAGCGAGGGGCCCAGCAGCATGTTGATCCCCACCGCGCTTAACTCCCGGCCGACGATTTCGCCCACGGTGCGGGCGTGTTCGGGCTGCCATGTGGCGCCGATGGCCAGGTTGTTGGGCAGGGCGGTGAAGTCGTTGATGAGGCTGGTGTAGGGCAGGTTGTCGCCTTCCTGATTCACGGCGATGAACAGGGGCAGGCCCGGCGCGCCGCCTGCGCGCATCGCCTCGTTCATCTCGCCGTTGGGCAGCAGAATGGGCTGATCGAGATCGCGAAAGGCGTAGGTTTGCAGATCGTTGTTCAGTTGCAGCACCTGGGCCGCGGTGTCGGCCTGGCTGTTGCTGAAGTTCTTGTTCTTGGGCGAAAGCGCCACGCCTCCCACGTGCAGGTCCCGTACAAGATGGGCGATGTCGCTGTTGGGGCCGGTGTCGGCGCCCGGAAACGTGACCAAAAAGAGCTGTCCCACCCGCTGCTCTACGCTCATGCTGGCGATGATTTCCTGCACCAGCGCGTCGTTTCCTTCGGATGGGCGCCCGGGCGGCGTTTCGCCATCCTGGGCGTAGCCCATGGCCGCGGGCGACAGGCCCGCCAGCAAAAAGATGGCGAAGATGATTTTCAGGAGCTTCAGACGTCGGCTCATGCTGAAAGTATAGGCGGATGCAGCCGGATCGTCAACATTTCCCCTACACCAACGCCCGCAATTTGTCCAGTCGATTGCCGGAGAGCGCGTGGCCCGCAGTGAGGATGCGGATGACATCGTAGCATTGCACCAGGGTGCGGGCCACTTCCCGCTCTTCCTCTGGCTCGGTCACCAGCTCCAGCGCGGCGATGGCGAACAAGCCGTGCAGCAGCGCGTCCATGGCCTCCTGATTGTACCATTCCACGTCCTGGTAGCGATTGACGCCCAGGAACTGCCGCACGTCCTCATCGGCCAGCAGGCTTTCCAGCAGTCGCCCGGGGCGGGCCGAGTAGGGCCGGGCCATGATGCTTTCATCCAGATGCCAGTCCCGCCAGCCGATGATCGCGCCCGTCAGCGTGGCGATCTGCCCGGCGCGGAAGCCGGAGAGCCCCAACTCCTGCAAGGCGGCGCTGAATTCCCCATCCAGCATCCAGTCGTGATACAAAACCCGCGCCGCGGGGGCGTCCTCCGGGGCGGCTTCGTCCAGGCGGTGCAGCAATGCGTAGCCGATGATCGACAGCCAGGCCGCATCATCCTCATCCTGCAAGCCCTCCAGCAGATACCGCACCGCGTCCCGGTATTTTTTGGAGCGGGGCCAGGGGAAGCGTTGGGCGATGTGGGGCAGGCGCAGCGCCGCCCGCAGTTCGACCAAAATCTGCGAGGCGAGGAGGGGGAGGTTTGGGATTGGGGATTTGGGATTTCGGAATTCGGAATTCGGATTTGGGATTTGGGATTTGGGATTTCGGAATTCGGAATTCGGATTTGGGATTTGGGATTTGGGATTTC
>JALWDV010000506.1 GCA_027036755.1 Anaerolineae bacterium | reverse complement strand
ACACGCCAAATAACGTCAAACAGCGCCAAATAACGCTATATAACGCCAAATAACGCCACATAACGCCACATAAGGCCACATATTGCCACATAACACCACGTGATATCACATAACGTCACATGACATCATATAACCTCACATAACATCACATAACGCCAGAAAACCCCACATGACGCCACATCACGCCACATAGCGCGACATAACGGCACATAACGCCACATCACGCCGCAAAACGCCGCATGACGCCACATAACGTCACATGGCGTCATATAGCGCCACATAACGCCATATAACGCCACATAACGTCACATAACGCCACTTATCGCCATATAACGCCACATAACGCCACATAGTGCCACATAACGCCACGAAACGCCACATAACCCCACATAACGCCACATAAAGCCACAAAACTTCACATAACGTCATATAACCGCAGAGAACGTTAAGTCACGCCACATAACGCCACATAGCGCCACGTAATACCACATAACGGCACATAATGCCAAACCACGCCAAATAACGTCAGACAACGCCAAATAACGCTACATAACGCCAAATAACGCCACATAAGGCCACATATTGCCAAATAACACCACGTAATATCACATAACGTCACATGACATCACATAACCTCACATAACATCACATAACGCCACAAAACCCCACATGACACTACAAAACGCCAAAAAACGCCACACAACGTCAAATAGCGACACATATCGCCACATAACGCAACATAACGCCGCAACAACGGCACAAAACGCCACATCCCGCCACATAACGCCGCATAACGCCACATAATGCCACATAATTCCACATATCACCACGTAACATCACATAACGTCACATAACATCACATATCCTCACATAACGTCACATAACGCCACATAGCGCCACAAAGCGCTACATAACCCCACATAACGCCACTTGACGCCACATACCGCTACTTAACGCCACCTAACGCCACAAAACGCCATATAACGCCACATAACGTCACATATCGCCACATGACGCCACATAACGCCACAT
>JALWDV010000505.1 GCA_027036755.1 Anaerolineae bacterium | reverse complement strand
TTTGAAATCCCGATGACGCCGGTTATACTGAAAATCATACAGAATGGCGTTAGATTGCGCGGGGCGAAAGCCATCCTCTCGCCGCGCCGAAACATCTCGAACCACCTGGTTTTTCGCCGTCAGCCCTCCTCGCTCACGCCCCGAAAGTTGACGCTGAGTTGGGGGCTGGTGCACAATTAGCAGCACGTAAGTATCATCACAATTCTTATTTCTTTCACCCACCGTTTTCTTCTCATCCCATCACGCCAAAGGAGTCTAGTATGGGAAATGCAATTTCCTCACTCTGGAAAGGCATCACGTACAAGGGAGGGCCGGGGCATTACGCCTTCATATTGCATCGATTGACCGGTCTCGGCGTCGCCCTGTTCGTGATCCTTCACATCGTGGACAATTTCGTCATCATGTTTGGAGAAGATGCCTTCTCGGAAGTGCTGCATCTTTACTCCAATCCCGTCATGCGGTTGCTGGAAGTCTTTTTGATTTTCTCCGTGATTTATCACGCCTTTAATGGGCTGCGAGTAATCATCATGGACTTCTGGGCTCCCAGCAGTCACGTTCAGCGCACGCTGTGGTGGCTGGTGTGGGGCATCGTCCTGCCGCTGTCTCTTATCGCCGCCTGGTTCACCCTGGCTCCCTCTTCGGTCTGAGATAGGAGGTGACTCATGGAAATTATCAACAAGGAATATGGCTTGCCAAAGGAGAAATTCAAGGGCGGTTTCGAGACATGGGCCTGGTTCTTCATGCGCATCAGCGGCGTCGTCCTGCTGTTTATCGCCGTTATCCATCTCTTGTGGATGCACATTGGCATTCAGGTGGAAAACATCACCTACGATGTGGTGCGCGACCGCTGGATTGGCCCCTGGGGCCCGTTCTGGAAGACGTATGACATCGCCCTGCTAATCTTCGCCCTGATGCACGGCTTCAATGGCCTGCGCTGGATCACGGACGACTACATCAAAAAGCCCGGCTGGAATGCCTTCATCAAAGCGCTTTTGTTGGTTATCTTCCTTGTCGTCATCGGTATGGGCGCTT
>JALWDV010000504.1 GCA_027036755.1 Anaerolineae bacterium | reverse complement strand
CCATCTTTACAATTTCTCCGTCAAACGTCATCCGTCAAACGTCAAAAAGAGCCTGTTTCGCCACGTTTTGACGTTTGACGCTTTACGTTTGACGTGCTTTGCCAGGCGTTGCCCCTATTGAAATTGTAAAGCTGATGGAAGGGTGATCTGAACCATGCCGAAAAGTGGCAAGTGTGCAAGGGGCAAGTATGCAAGTTCACCTGCCACCTGCTCCTTGCCCCCTCTCACATCCGCAAAATTCCCCGCTCCAGGCCCGCCATCACCGCGGCCGTGCGGTCGCCCACATCCAGCTTGGCGTAGATGTGCACCAGGTGGGTTTTGACAGTGGCCTCGCTGATGTGCAAATTGCGGGCGATCTGGCGATTGGTCAGCCCCTTGGCCACCTGCTCCAGCACCTCGATCTCGCGGGAGCTCAGCGCCTCGGGCGCGGGCTTTTGCACATGGCGCATGATGTGCGCGGCCACAGGGGGGGCCAGCCACGATTCGCCCCGGGCCGTGGCGTGGATGGCCCGAAACAGGTCTTCGCGCGGCGCGTCCTTGAGCAGATACCCCGTGGCTCCCGCCTCGATGGCGGACAGGATGTCGGCGTCGCTATCATAGGTGGTGAGCACCAGCGCCCGGGTGGGGATGCGGCGGCGTTTGAGCTCGCGAATGACTCCCACGCCATCCAGGCCCGGCATCCGCAAATCCAGCAGCGCGACGTCGGGCCGACGTTCGCTGGCCAGGGCTACGCCCTGCTCGCCATCCGCGGCCTCGCCCACCACCTCGAACTCGGGCCGTCCCGCCAATATGCCCTTGAGCCCCTCGCGTACGACGAAATGATCATCCACGATCAGAATGCGTATCTTCTCTTCAGTCATCGCTGACCTCCTTTTATGAATTATCCGCGTTTGTCCGCGTTCATCCGCGTCCTATTCACGAAGCAATGGTATGGTGACAACCAGGGTGGTTCCTTCGCCGGGCGCGCTCTCGATGGCCAATGAGCCATCCACCTGCGCCAACCTGCGGCGCATGGCATTGAGCCCCACGCCCCCATCCTGGCCCGGAGCCATGCCCGCGCCATCATCCTGCACATCCAGCATCACCACATCGGGCATGTAAGAAAGGGTGATGCTAACCTGGCTGGCGCGGGCGTGTTTGGCGACGTTGTTCAGGGCCTCTTGCGTCGCCCGCAGCAGGATGACCTCGATGTTGGGGGGCAGGGGCAGACAATCTCCGGTGCAGGTGACGGTGCAGGAGATGTCGTTCTGGCCCGACCATTGCGCTGCCACCCGCGCCAGGGCTTCGGGCAACGATGATTGCTCCAGGGGTTCTGGCATGAGATCATTGACCACGCGTCGGGCCTGCTCCAAACTGGCCCGGGCCGTGCGTCGCGCCCGATCCAGATGCTTTTGCACCGTGGCGTCGTCTTGCCCTATGGCCTGCTCCGCCGCTTCCAGGTGCATGACGATGCTGGTGAAGCCCTGGGCCAGGGTGTCGTGAATCTCCCCGGCCAGCCGCTGACGCTCGGCCAACATCCCCGCCCGTCGCTCCGCCGTCGCCAATTCGCTTTGCGCGGCCTGCAACGCCAGGATCAACCTCTGTCGCCGTTCGCTTTCTCTGACGATAGCGCCGATGAAAAACGCCAGCAGGCTGGGCGCGACCGCGGCCAGCAGCCACAGCCACAACGCAGGCTGACGTAGCGCCGCCCACGAAAGCTCCCCGTCTTGCTTCATCCCGAAAATCGCAAAGCTGATGAGCAGGGCGATGGGGATGGCCCACCGCAGCGTCAGCCACAAGAACAACTGGCTGAACAAGCCTCCCAGCATAAAATAAAAAACAGGATGGCCCTTGGCCAGCAGCATCCAGATGATCACCAATGCCAGCATGTAGGGGACGGCCAGCCAGGCCCGCTCCCGCAGATTGCCCAATCGCCGCACCGCAAGCTGGGCGACGATGGTGTGCAGGAGCATGGCCGCGGCGCTGAGGGCCAACGCCGTCACGCGCTGGCTGCGCACGACCCTCTCATCGAACCAGACGAGGGCCATGGGAGCCAAAACGGTGAGATAAAAGAACGCAGACCAGACCCAGCTCCAGCGCAGCCAGAACCGGGCCTCCTGCAAAGGCGTATGGGGCGAAGGGGCGGTTATCATGTTTCGATGCTCCGGGCGGCTATTCCCAGCGGAAGAAGCGCACCGAAAGTATTGTACCAACGACAAGCACTGCCGCCAAGATCAAGACGGCTTTCGTATCCCAGCCCTGCCCGAACCACAGCGATTGCAGCAACCGCACCACATAGGTCAGGGGCAGCCAATCCGATATTTTGCGGATGTTTTCGGGCAGCACGAAGAGAGGGATGGCCGCGCCCGAGAGGAACATCATGGGGAAGAAGATGATCTGCCCGATGATCATGGCCGCTCTTTCGGAAGGGGCGAGGCTGGCAATGAGATAGCCGCCAGCAATGAATGAGAAGGCGCTGAGGGTGAATGCGGCGAAAATATCGGGCCAATTCCCCATCACGCGCATATCGAAAACCACCTTGCCCACGATGATGAGCATGATCATGCCCATCAGGGCGATGAGATAATACACAGCCACATCCGCGGCCAGATACACGGCCGGAGAAAGGGGCGCGGCCCGATAACGACGCAGCAGACGATGCTCCCGCGCCGCGGCCGTGGCCACGGGGATGCTCATCAGGGCGATGGTGGCGATGATGAGCCCGGCCAGCGCCGGAACCTCGGAATCGACATAGCCGTAGGGGCTGCCTGGGGCGGCGCTGCCTGGCTTGTTGCCCCAGATGGCTCCGAACAGCAGCAGAAGGGCCACGGGGAAGATGGCTGTGAAGAAGAAGGCCAGGGGTTCGCGTACGAAGAGCTTGAATTGCACAAAGCTGAGCTTACGAAAACTGCGGATGTGAGTGCTCATGGTGATGCCTCCTGAGAAAAGTGGTTCTTTTGGATTTCAGGGGTGTTGGCTTTGCAAAACCCGCCGGATTGCGAATCCGGCTGGAAGCTGATAGCTCCAAGGGCGGATTCGTAATAAGCCCAGAATCCCACTCCTTGAAATCCGTTGGGTGCGTTCAATTTCGGTTGGAAGCGTTTGCCACGTCCGCCCGGCGATGAAGTCGCCGGGCTACAAAACAGCGCCGGATAAATCCGGCTAGCCCCGAAGGGGCGCTGTTTCTAGCCGGGGGACTTTATCCCCCGGCGCTGGCGGCGAGCGCGAAGCGCCCCGCCAATGAAGGGATTATTTTAACTTTCGAGTAACTGCTAACGTACCCCGGTTAACAAACCACAAAGGGCACAAAGGCACTAAGAACACGAAGAAAAAATGTATAAATTTCCCTTTGTGCCTTTGTGTCTTAG
>JALWDV010000503.1 GCA_027036755.1 Anaerolineae bacterium | reverse complement strand
GTGGGGGAGAGGGGCGGGAAGGGGAAGTCGCCCGCGGCGCAGCGGATGAGGTTGCGCTCTGGGTCGATGGTGATGGTCTCGCCCGGCTGGATGGCGTCGGCCGCGGCGGGGGCGATGATGGGCAACATGCCGTTGTTGACCATGTTGCGATAGTAGATGCGGGCGAAACTTTTGGCGATGATGACCCCCACGCCCGCGGCCTTGAGAGCGGTCACGGCCTGCTCCCGACTGGAGCCCGCCCCCCAGTTTTCGCCCGCCACGATGATGTCGCCGGGCTGCACGTTGGATGCAAACTCGGGGTCCAGGTCTTCCAGGGCCACGGCCGCGAATTCTTCGGGCGTGCGCAGGGTGTAGGTGTATTTGCCGGGGAAGATGACGTCGGTGTTGACGTGGTCGCCGTATTTCCACACGCGGCCGGTGTAGACCTCGGAGGTCTGCGAGACCTCCGAGGTCTGGGTCGCGGCGCGCGCTTGCGCATTATGCGCGGGCCCGGACGCGCGAGCAGGGGTTGGTGACGCGGCAACGGTGCGGGTGAAGCGAATGTTCGGCTCCGGGCGAAAGACCTTCGAGGTCTGCGAGACCTCGAAGGTCTGCGGCGGCGTGATGCAACCAGCGACCGCGCTGGCAGCCACCACGGCCGGGCTGGCCAGATACACCTCGCTCTTCCGCTCGCCCATGCGCCCGCGGAAGTTGCGGTTGGCCGTGCTGATGACCCGTTCGCCGGGCGCGGGCACGCCAAAGTGATTGCCCATGCAGGGCCCGCATCCGGGCGCGCCGACCATCGCTCCGGCCTCGATGAAGGTCTGGATGTAGCCCCGTTCCAGCGCCTGCTGCATCACCTGCTGGCTGGCGGGCACGACGATGAAGCGCGTGCCGGGCGCAACCCGTCGCACCGAGCCGTCGGGCGCTCGCAACACCGCTGCGGCCGCGGCCAGGTCTTCCAGCCGACCGTTGGTGCAGGTGCCGATGAAGGCTTCGTCGATGTGCGTTCCCGCCGCGGCGGCAAGAGCGGTCACATTGTCGGGGCTGTGGGGCCGGGCCACTGCTGGCGGGACTTGATCCAGGTCGATTTCGAGAACGCCAATGTAGGGCGCGTCGGGGTCTGGGTAGAGGGCGTGGTGTTGGATATTGGATATTGGGGATTGGGTATTGGATATTGGGTATCGGGTATTGGCGTCTTGGCGTGAGATCATCCTTTCCGCCAGCCATGCGAATACGGCTTCATCGGGCGGGATGTACGCGTTCTTGGCGCCGGCCTCGGCCATGAGGTTGGGCAGCACCATGCGATCTGCGATGCGCAGGCTGTGGACGCCCTCCCCCGCGAACTCCAACGCCCGATAGGCCGCGCCGCCTTGGCCCAGGGCCCGCAAAATCCACAGGCCCAGGTCTTTGGCGGTGACGCCGGGGCGCAGCCGCCCGCGCAGTTCGATGCGGATGGCCTCGGGCGCGCGCAGCCAGATTTCGCCCGTGACCCACAGCGCGGCCGCCTCGCTGCGGCCCACGCCCGCGCCGAACGCGCCCAGCCAGCCGTGATGGGTGGTGTGGCTGTCCGCGCCCAGGATCATCTGGCCGGGCAGGATCAATGCCTCTTCGGCCACAACCTGGTGGCAGATGCCCCGGCCTGCGTCGAAGAAGTGGCGGATGTCCTGCTCTTGCACGAACAAGCGGATTTCGGCGTGGTTGCGGGCGTGGATGGCTGAGGGCGCGGGCACGGCGTGATCGATGACGATGACCAGGCGGTCGGGGTGGAGGACGCGTGCGGCTCCGATGCGCTGGAAGATGCGGGCGATGGCCGCGCTGTTGTCGTGGCTGAGGATGCGGTCGGGCCGGACGGTGACGATCTGGCCCACGGGCACGTGGTCCAGGCCCGCGGCCCGGGCGATGGCTTTTTGGGTGAAGGTTTGGGGTGGCATGGCGTGTGGAAGGGTGAGAAAAGGAATCAGAAAAAATCTGTAACTACTAAGGTCGTCACCCGAAAACCACTAAGAACACTAAGACACAAAGACACAAAGGGAAATTTATACATTTTTTCTTCGTGTTCTTAGTGCCTTTGCGCCCTTTGTGGTTAGTTAACCGGGGTACGTTAGCAGTTACAAAAATCTGCGGAAATCTGCCCAATCAGCGTCATCCGCGGCGAATCAAAAGGTTTGGGTGTGTCCTAAACGAGTTGGCGCTAGCCGGGCGCATTGGCCGAGTGAACTCGGTCACTTTAGGCGCTTTGCGCCGCGAAGTCGGCCTTCGCCGACTCCAATAACTTTGCTGACGCAGGGGGCGCAGGCCCCCTTTGCGGCCGCAGGCCTGAAGAGTCCGACTTCAGTCGGCCAGAACAGCGTTACGTCTCTTCAACCGAAACAGGACGCACCCAAAAGGTTTGGCGTGAGATCAGCAAGCGCGGGCTTCGAGGCGGCGATAGGCGTTGAGGATTTCCTGGTCGCACTCGCCGGGCGAAGATGGTGGGATTTCCAGACCGGCTACGATAGCCTCTCCCAGCGCTTTGAGGTCATCGAAGGATGTCTCAGAAGATTGGGACGTCGGCATGGTTGGCTCTTTGGGCTGACGCCAGAGGATGAATTCACTGCCGTGATCGCATTCCACCAGGATTTTCCCATCCCGCAGGATATCCCAGCGCTGGATGACGCCCTGGCGCAGCAGTTGCACCAGGTGGGGGTGGCTGGCGGGCAGGATGACGGCGATGCCGGTGATCTCGGGGTTGAACTGCCAGCGGGCGAAGCGGGCGTCGAGCCCGAATTCATCGATGAGTTGCAGCGTCTCGTCGATCCCTGCGCCATAGATCGGGTCTTTCAGGAATTTCAGGGCGACATGGGTCGCCTCGTCGTAGCGCTGCAAAGCGAGAGACAGGTCGTCGGTGAAGATGTAGTCATCGTGCTCGTAAACGATGCGTTCTGTTTTGGGGTTCATCGATGGTTGGGAGAGCTGAGATCGTCAGGGGGAGTCGTCAATGTTGGGTGGCAAGAATGGCCGGGCTGGGAACAGTGGGCGCTTCCTCGCTGTGGTTTCCGTTTTCCGCCCAGTGGTGCAGCAGTTCGTCCACGTCATCAAGGGTGAGAGAGCGTTCGTCGGCCAGGGTCTTGATGTGCCGGGTGAGGGCTTTGATCTGGTCGGGAGCCAGGTCCAGGCCCAGTTGCTCGGCCCGGGCCTTCACTGCGTTCCAGCCGGTGAGTTTGTGGGCGATGGAGAGGTAGCGGGTGAGGCCGAAGTCCTCGGGCCGCAGGGCTTCGTAGGTGTCGGGCGAGTTGATGATGGCTTTGGCGTGGATGCCCGCTTTGTGGGTGAACGCGGTGTAGCCGGTGATGGGATGGTTGAAGGGGATGTCCACGCCCACCAGGT
>JALWDV010000502.1 GCA_027036755.1 Anaerolineae bacterium | reverse complement strand
ATTCAATTCTTCACCCGCGTCGTTCCTTTGTTGTTGGTTGCGGCATTACTGATGCAGGTTCTTTTGCCGTCAGGTGTATGGGCGGCCAAAATGTCCGAAGCCTCTTCACTCGATCTGTCAAAGCCGCTCCCACCTGTCCAAGAATGGACTGATGTTGAGCTTCAGCGATTTGTTAATTTGGCTGTCAATGAGCAAATTACTGTTCCCGAAGCTCAACAGGTATGGGAAAAGTTGACACCTGTACAACGCGAAAGGGTGGGAGAATTCTTAGCTATTGAAGTCGGTATTTCTGTAGATAATTGGCGACAATTCGTTAAGAATAATGCCACAAAACAGTCCGCGATGCCGATCAATGACAATTATGGCGAGCTTGGATATCCCGGAGAAATTTGGCGTGAACCAATTGAAAATGTATGGACATATGGATACCCGCCGGGCGCCACGGTTGCGGGTTCATACTGGAACACACCTTTATGTGACGATGATCCGAATGATCCAGATTGGACTTTCTATTTTTATCAACCCTACGAGTGGTATTCGCGTAATCCCGACGGATTGCGTTGGACCTCCAATTCCGCACAAGTTTACCTGGCGTTTATGACTGCATATTTCGGAAATCTCAACGGCTATTCTTTCTCTTGGAATGAAGCTCGCCTCTGCATTGGGACTCGTGGTGTTGATCTTGCCGGCGGCCCAGACAATGTGAAGACCAACCTGTTTTTGTCGCCTAACCATTGATTCAAAGAAGTGGTTGTGTTCCTTTGACGCAATCTATTAAAACCGCATCCCCTCCCCCACTCCAACGATGGGGGAGGGGAAAAGGAGGTTGCGCCTAAAGGCCCCAGTGCACTCGGCTAGTGCGACGACGGAAAGTGAATGATACTTCCTTTTACTCATCACTCTCATCTGAAACCTTAGGGGCCCTGCTGCTTAGCCGACTGAACCCATAGCAGTTGGATCGGCTCCGAAGTAAACATATCTTTTTGAATAGGAGAATAAAATGGTCATAAATATAGCAATAAGCGCAATCATTTTTATCGTAGCAACAGGAGCTTTAACTTTTGTTGCGATACACCAAGCAAACAGGCTTCTGCCTCCCGCGGTAAATTCAATTGTACAGCTAACGGCCAGCTTATCTACCATGTTATTTACCTATTATTTATTATTATGGTTCGTGTCACTTGCAAGCTTAAGAGTCACAGAAAATTGGAATCATTGGGCTACATACGCGCCTCGCTCTAACTCCTGGCAACACCAGCTAATCGACTTTCTAAGTCGAGATTTCCATCAAAGCGTGTTCGCTTTTAGCATTATAGGAGTAAGTGTAATACTCCTCGTTGCAGGAATACTTCGACATAGGTCGCTGGAGGCGTTACCAAAACTCTTCTGGCTATTTGCAGGGGCTAACCTTTTATACATATTCAGTTTTATTGCTTGGGTGTTGTTGACCTGGTGGTCAACGGTAAGGAGTGGACATCAGCAGGTGTGGCTAGATACGTTGATCACTATCGCATTGTTGGCAATTATCTTTGGATTTCAAACATGGATATCTTTTGGAGTAGAACGCAGTTACACATCTGGATGATGTATTTGACAAAAAGGATAGTGCCTATGGTCTCTCATCCGACCGCACCGACAACGCTGGACCGTCCCGCTCAGAACCAGGAAAACAAGGAGGTGACGCCGATGATGACAGCTTGCGTGAATTCAAGTGGCGTGTATGCTCCTCAATGGCCAGGAGGCTGCTGATTCAAACTCTAATTTGTTGCCATACAAACTTGTTGTTATTTTACCTACAAAGGAGTGCAAGATGAAAAACCCTACTGGATTAACGCCTATGAAGCATATACTTTCTGGTGCGATCATACTCATGGTTGTTGTAGCTAGTGTATTTTTCGTCGACAACTTACAAGCACACTCACAAACTAGAGGGCAGTTGATTTACAAAGTAGATGACCCGAAAAGCGACGTCTCATTTGGCTACGGCATCAATGATACGGGACGGGAAGTTGCAGCTTTCATCGCCTGCTGCCATGATCAGTCATTGCAAAGTCTAGAAAGTTACCGGGACTTCAATCACGATCTGCTCGAAGCTATGGCGAATGAGACACAGTCGCAGGAAAAGGTGTTGCCGTTCAAGATTACGTTTCGCCAGCCATTGTCTGAACAAGCATTTGCTCAGTTTGCAAACAATCATAATTTCCAAATAACAGGCTACACGATATTTGCACTGCAAGCTGACGGGCGAATAGCAACTATTGGCGGTGGACCAGTCGATGGAGAATTAATTCCCAGAGACACGCTCAATATGGTGCTTGATAGTGTTGAAAAATACTCACAAGAAAGCGGCGGTGCACCCCAATTTCTAGGCTGGGTGGATATAACAGGCGAGATGACCCCAAAACAAGCGCTAAAGCTTACTTACGACCCACGTATATTTGCTGTGGATGCTATCGAAGCGCATTTACAATTGGAATTAACGAATGAACGTTTACAAGAAGCGGGTATTCCTAGGCTACTACGCGTACGGTTGATCAGTCAGGGATTCGAGCAAGTAGATCAAATTCCTCTGGCTTCTATGCTTTATGCTGCTACACATAAGGGTGTTGTGAACTAACCAGATTCTGATATTGGCGTTTCTACCGGAGCGCGTTGCGCCAGGCATACCGCCAGCAAACGCCCCGCCCGCGTCGTCCTCTCTGGACTACGACGGCTCGGGCGACCGCCGCTGGGATGCGTTCAGCCTGAGCACGGACTTCGGGCAGATGTACGAAGTGGCCCGAGATTTCGAGGCGTTGCTGGCGGGGGAGTAGGATTGGGATTGAGAGATTCATGGAGATTCGTCGAGATTTCGGGCGTTTTTACGCTGTCGTGTGGAGAAATTTGCGAATTTCGTGGCAAAACCCCGTAAAAATACGGGGGACAAAAGACGAATTGGATGATAAGATGGAGTTAGACCATTGCATTCGATTGGAAACCAACCATTATTTTGGCCATTCTGGATATAAAATTACGTAGAAATACCCATTGACAAATCCCCCCCCCGTTATAATAGAAGATACATAGGCCTATGTGTTTTGGCTATCGTTTCTTTTCAACTCATTATCTAAAAGGAGATTTACTCATGAGGAAAAAGCTTAATGATGTTTTAAAATTAACTGTTATCGTGCTACTAATCCTTCTATACACATTTTCTCAATCGGTTTTCGCAGATGACAGTGGTCTTTAGTTTCCGCTAAAAAGAGGGCAAGTGGTAGCGACTTGATGGCGACATCAAGCTGAGCACATTAACAAAACGATTGAGAAGAGGCGAGAAAAGGGTGAAAAGAGAGGTTAAATCTGGCGTTTT
>JALWDV010000501.1 GCA_027036755.1 Anaerolineae bacterium | reverse complement strand
ACGCCCAGCACCTCCTCGGGCGTCTCGGTGATGACAACCTCCACTTTGCGCCCCTCCGCCACGGCCATCCCCACCAGATCGGTGAGATAATACTCGCCTTTGCGGGGGCTGGGCTGAATGCGATGCAGCGCAGGCCAGAGCCATGCGGCGTCGAAGCAATAGACGCTGGCGTTGAGCTCGTGAATAGCCTTTTGCTCTTCGGTGGCCTCGATCTCCTCCACGATGAACTGGGGATTGCCGCGTTCATCCCGCACCAGCCGTCCAAATCCGCGTGGATCATCGGCGATGACGGTGAGCATGGTGATGGCGGCGTCGCTGGCCCGATGGGTCTGCTGGATGCGCCGCACCGTCTCGGGCGTGATCAGAGGCATGTCAGCGTAGTAGACGACGACCGTGTCGGCCTTGCCCTTCAGCGCGTCCTCCGCCTGCATCACCGCGTGGCCTGTGCCCAGTTGCTCTTTCTGGAGAACGAACGTTGCCCTGGGGCCCACTGCGGCCTTCACTTCATCGGCCTTGTAGCCTACGATGACCACAGGCGGCATATCGCCCACCTCGTCAGCCAGATCAAGGCTGTAGACCAGCATCGGGCGTCCGGCCAGAGGATGCAGCACTTTGGGCAGATGGGATTTCATGCGGGTGCCCTTGCCCGCGGCAAGGATAACGATGGCGGTAGTCATAAGATTGAAGGATGGGAGAAGGGAAAGGGCGGGGATTTTTGCTCCCAAAGAATGCCAGAAAGGGACGGAGAAGGCAAAAAAGAAGGCGAACCATACAGGCTCGGTGAAAAAAAGTTTCTGTTCAAGGTCGTTGGCCCCAATCGTCCTCTTTTGCCACGAAGGCGCGAAGGAAACGAAGACACGAAGTCATTCAAAAAAAATTTGGGTGTGTCCAAAATGAGTTGGAAAGTTAAAATAATCCATTCATTGGCGGGGCGCTTCGCGCCCGCCGCCAGCGCCGGGGGATAAAGTCCCCCGGCTAGAAACAGCGCCCCTGCGGGGCTAGCCGGATTTATCCGGCGCTGTTTTGTAGCCCGG
>JALWDV010000500.1 GCA_027036755.1 Anaerolineae bacterium | reverse complement strand
TCGTTAAAAAAACATGATATAACGTCAGGTGACGTCTCACAACATCACATTACGTCAGACAATGTCATATAACAGCACATAACGTCAAATAACGCAACATAACGGAACTTAACGCCACATAACGCCACATAACGCCACATAACGCTACATAACGGCACATTACGCCACATAACGCTACACAACGCCACATAGCGCCACATAACACCAAATAACGTCAAATAACGTGAAATGACGTCACATGACGCCACATAACGCCACATATCCCCACATGACCCCACGTAACGCCACATAACGCCGCAAACCGCACATAACGCCACATAACGCCTCAAAGCGGCATACCACGCCACATAACACCACATAACCCCGCAAAACATCACATAACACCGCATGGTACCATATACCACCACATAAAACCACATAACACCACAAAACGCCACATAGCGCCACATGACGCCACATAACCCCACATCACGCCACATATCGCCACATGACGCCACCTAGCGCCAAATAACGCCACATAACGCCACATAACGCCACATAACGCCACATAACCCCACATAACGCCACATAGGGCCACATAACACAACATAACACCACATATCACCACATAACACCACATAACACCACATAACACCTATAACAACGATGACACCACATAACACCACATAACGTCAACTAACGTGAAATGTCATCACACAACATCAAGTAATGTCAGATAACGTCACATAGCATCACACAACGTTAAATACCGCCACGTAACGCCACATAACGCCACATAACGCCACTTCACGCCACATAACGCTACATAACGCTACACAACGCCACATAGCGCCACATAACACCACATAACGTCAAATAACGTCAAATGACGTCACATAACGCCATATAACGCCACATGACGCCACATAACGCCACATATCGACACATATCGCCACGTAAAGCCACCTACCACGACATACCACCACATATCAGCACATAACACCACATAACACCACATCACACAAACAACACCACATGATAGCACATAACACCACAT
>JALWDV010000499.1 GCA_027036755.1 Anaerolineae bacterium | reverse complement strand
GGGGGGTGGTCATCGAAATACATGCGGACGATGATGCCAAAAAAGCGGCAGATTTCAGGCATGCGCCCTCTGTAATTCGCGTAATTTGGGGAAAAGGTGCTCAGGGCTTTTGCCCGTCACCTGAAGATAGAGTGCGTCAGGACACAAGTCGATTTCATCTCCCCAGACAACGCCGCCCTCTGGCCCCACAGCGACCTGAGAGAAAATCTGCTCATCCGCCAAAGGGGCGAATACACCCGTCCCAACTTTATCACTCAAATCGGCAACGCCCTCCACGCCGTCGTCGTACTGTAAAAACAGCCGATATCCTGGCAGGGCTTTCACTTGAACGAGTTTAGGGCGATCTTCATTCATATATCATCCTGAGGGATTGGGTTACGTGCATTTTACACGATTCCTGACATGCTGACAAGGGAGCCCAAAAGCAGCCAATATGAGCGCTAAACTACGCACTTTTCCCCACAACTTCATAATGCACCACGGTGGGTTCGAATTCCAGCAGGAACTCCTGGTCTTCGGGGTAGTATTTGGCGGCCTCCGCCTCGTCGCCCGCGAAGGCCCGGATCGCGTCCAGGTTCTCCCAAAAGGTCATGGTGATGAAATGGGTGACCTCTCCCTCGGGGCGTTCGAGGATGTAAACGCTGAGGTTGCCAGGGGTGGATTGGTAGTCGGGGATGGCGCGGGCGTTGAGGAATTCGCGGTAGGCGCGGGCTTTTTCGGATGGCACGCGTCCGTGCCACATACGGACGATCATAAGGCGCTCCTGAGTGGATCGTAGAAACGAGACAGGCTGTGTTGGTTTGGCAAAATGAGGTAACTGCTAACGTAGTCGACTTTAAGCCTCAAAAAGCCACGAAGGCTCGAAGTTTTTCGAAGACACGAAGGAAAAAATAAAGAAAAACACTTCGTGCCTTCATCTTCTTCGTGTCTTCGTGGCAAAAAATGGCGATGAGACCTTGGTATTTACAAATGAGACGTGATGCGCGAATTCCTTACGTCTCACGCATCACGTCTCACGCATTTTCGGACTTTGGGCT
>JALWDV010000498.1 GCA_027036755.1 Anaerolineae bacterium | reverse complement strand
GCGCTGGAGAGCATGACCCTGCCTGGCAAACTGGCCGATTGCTCCGAGCGAGACCCGGCCAAATCGGAACTCTACATCGTGGAGGGCGACTCGGCCGGCGGCTCGGCCAAACAAGGCCGCGACCGCCGATTCCAGGCCATCCTGCCGCTACGCGGCAAAATCCTCAACGTGGAAAAAGCCCGGCTGGACAAGGCCCTGGGCAACAAGGAAATACAGGCTCTGATCACGGCCCTGGGCACGGGCATCGGCGAACAGTTCAACCTGGACAACCTGCGCTACCATCACATCTTCATTATGACCGACGCGGACGTGGACGGCGCGCACATTCGCACGCTGCTGCTCACCTTCTTCTTCCGCTACATGGAGCCCCTCATCGCCAACGGGCATCTCTACATCGCCCAGCCTCCCCTGTATCTCGTCTCATCGGGCAAGGAAAAGCACTACGCCTACACCGAAGAGGAAAAAGAGCGTTTGCTCAAGCGCTTCCAGGGCAAAAAGGTGCATGTCCAGCGCTACAAAGGTTTGGGCGAAATGAATCCCGAACAGCTCTGGGAAACGACCATGAACCCCGAAAAGCGCACCGCGTTGCGGGTCACCATTCAGGACGCGGCGGAAAGCGACCGCATCTTCAGCATGTTAATGGGCGATGAAGTGGCTCCCCGCCGCCGATTTATCACCAGCCACGCCCGGGAAGTACAGAACCTGGACGTGTAGCATCCCTTCTCACCAACATAAAACGCCCCAGGCCGCCATTGGCCGGGGGCGTTTTTGCGTTCAGAGATGGTTGCAATCAAGGCCCGATATAGATCGCGTGGGAAAGAGCGAGGAAGACGAAAAGCACAATGAAGACCACGATGCCTGGAATGAGAAACGTCAGCAACCCACGCCACGCGGAGAAACCATGCACCTCGGCCAATGTCTTGCTCAGAATCACCAATTGCCAAATGGTCAGCACGATGCTCCCGACCACCATCCAGATACCCACAGCGATCATAATAAACAGAAACGCCGAATTTTGGGACAAGATCGCATCAGCGC
>JALWDV010000497.1 GCA_027036755.1 Anaerolineae bacterium | reverse complement strand
GGGTGGGGGCAAAAGGAGGCCGGGAGGGGTGAAAGCGCCTCCTTTCCGCTTGCGGATTCTAAATTTGAAATTGCTGAATGACGTAATGTGACATTGTCAAGATAGGAACTGCCAAGGTGGTTGGCCCCGATCGCCCTTTTTTGCCACGAAGACACGAAGGGGACAAAGACACGAAGTCATTCGAAAAAGATTTTATCCGTGTTTCCTCGTATCCGTGTTGAGTGAACAGGGCTACGTCGGTAGTTACAATTATACCACTCTCTCCACCTTGCAAGAGACTCAGAGTTCGGGAGAGCCGCAACGTCGGGCGTTGTTTGGGCATTATGCGATTTTTGAGTATGATTGAGGTCAGCATGACATCCTCTCACCCTCTCCCGCCTTCACATCCCCCAAACGCGCACAAATGGGGCTATTTTCTGTTGGGGTTGCTGACTGCCCTGGCGGTCTTTGCAACGGGCGTGGCCGCGATGTGGGCTTTCGATATCTGGGGCGAAGAGAAGCCGACGGTGACGCTGCCTCTCGAACACAAAGAGCAGGCGGTGGACGAAGCTTTGCTGAACGAAGCCTGGGGGATCATCAAAAGCGACTTTTACGGCGACATGCCATCGGAGGAAAAACGCACTTATGGCGCGATCAAAGGCAGCGTGGAGACGCTGGATGATCCATACACCTTTTTCATCGAGCCCGAGCCCGCTGTGCGGGAGCAGGAGCGTTTGCAGGGAAAGTTCGGCGGCATCGGCGCTTATCTGGCGGTGGATGAGGCGGGCCGAGTCGTTTTGACGCCCATGGTGGCGCGTCCGGCAGCCAAAGCCGGGGTGAAGAAAGGAGATGTCCTCATCGCCGTCGATGGGGAGCCAATTCCCACGCCCGCAGATCTGGATAAAATCATCGACATGGTGCGGGGCGCGGTGGGAACGACTGTGACGCTGACCATCCAGCGCGGTGATGAGACGATGGATATCGAAGTCGAGCGAGCGGAGATCGAATTGCCCAGCGTTTCCTGGCGTCCCGCTGCGGATGCGCCCGACGTGGGCTACATCCACATCGAGCGATTCAGCGGCCTCACCGATAAGGAATTCTCGCAGGCGTTGAATGAGTTGACGCAGCAGGGCGCAAACAGCGCGTACATCATCGATCTGCGAGGGAATCCGGGCGGCCTGGTGGATGCTGCGGTGGACGTGGCCGGACATTTTTTGGATGACGGCGTTGTGCTCATCGAAAAACACGCGGACGGCTCGCAGAAGACGTACAAAGCCCAGGCGGGCGTGGACATTCCGGCTGAAACGCCTGTCATCTTGCTGGTGGACGGCAATACGGCCAGTGCGGCCGAGATCCTGGCTGGCGCTTTGCAGGATCGGAAACGGGCGAAGCTGGTGGGGGAGAAGACTTATGGCAAGGGCTCCATCCAGCGCATTCACCGCCTGTCGGACGGCAGCGCGCTGCATGTCACCTTCGCCAAGTGGTTCACCCCCAACGATCGGGCCATCGATGGTCAGGGGCTGGAACCGGATGTGGCCGTTCAGTCCAGCCCGGATTACGACTCGTATCTGAAAAAGGCGCTGACGCTGCTCCGTAAATAGGCTCTCTCACGTCATTTCGAGGGAGCGCAGCGACCGAGAAATCCTCATGCTAACGAGGAGATTCCTCCTCCCTTCGGTCGTCGGAATGACGTAACGAGGAATTTTCGTTCGTTATGTGGTGAGCAATCGCTCATGGCATCTGCTTTGAAAATAGAACACGGATGAACACAGAAAAACACGGATAATTCAAAAAATCTGTGACCGAAGGCCGTGTCAATCCGTGTCCTCGTCTTTCATCGGTATCGGCGCGGGCTCGCCCGCCGTTGGACTGTTCCGTAAATAGGCTCTCCTACGCCATTTCGAGGGAGCGCAGCGACCGAGAAATCCCCATGCTAACGAGGAGATTCCTCCTCCCTTCGGTCGTCGGAATGACGTAACGAGGAATTTTCGTTCGTTATCGGCGTACAGCCGATCATCGCGTTCGCTTCGATTGCCATTGCTGGAAAGCTAGGATAAAATCACGGTGCACCCAATCCGCGAACTCACCGCTCCCTGGAAAATACCATGAATCAGTCCAATCCCTTTGCTGGCAAACTCATTTTGGTGGTGGATGACGAACCGCGCATGATCCGGTTCGTGCAATACAATCTCGAGCTGGAAGGATTTCGCGTTATCGTCGCGCACAACGGGCTGGAAGCCATCGAAAAAGTGCGCACCCAGTTGCCCGATCTGGTCATCATGGATGTGATGATGCCCGAAATGGACGGCTTCGAAGCGCTGAAGCAGATCAGAGAAATCTCCGATGTGCCAATCATCATGCTCACGGTCAAAAACGAGGACGAGGACAAACACCTGGCTTTCTCCAGCGGCGCAGATGATTACCTCACCAAGCCATTTAGCCCGCAAGAGCTGGTGGATCGAGTCAAGGCGGTGTTGCGACGGGCGTCCGGGCCATCTTCCACCGGCTCACAGATATTGAAAGTGGACGATCGGCTGCAGATCGATTTCGCCAGCCGCGAGGTCATCGTCGAGGGCAAACGTCTCAGCCTGCGCCCCACCGAATGGCGATTGCTTTATCATCTGGTGAAGAACGCCAATTGGGTCATGCCAGCGGAGCTGCTTTTGCAAAAGGTGTGGGGATTCGAGTACAAGGATGACGTGCAATTGCTGCGACTTTACATCGCCTATCTGCGCAGCAAAATCGAAAAAGACACCAGCAATCCGCAGTATATCGTCACCGAACGCGGCGTGGGCTACAAATTCGTGATGCCGGAAAAAGAGAAAAGCGTCTAGGGGCCGTTATGCTCGGGCCTTATCAAATGGGATGGAACTGCTAACATAGCCCTGTTCACTCGACACGGATAGGAGAAAACACGGATAAAATCTTTTGGTTCTTTTGGATTTCAGGGGGTGAGATGCCGGGCGGATTGCATGAATGTTCACAAATTAAATGGGGGTGTCCAATTTCGGTTGGAGGCGTTTGCCATGTTCGCCGGGGGATGAAGTCGCCGGGCTACAAAACAGCGCCGGATAAATCCGGCTAAGCCCCGCAGGGGCGCTGTTTCTAGCCGAGGGACTTTATCCCCCGGCGCTGGCGGCGGGCGCGAAGCGCCCCGGGCCTATAACCGGATTATTTTGCCAATGTTCATCGAATCCGCCCTGAGAGCTCTCTGCGTCCGGCCGGATTCGCAATCCGGCTGGTCCGGTAAAGCCAATGCCTCCTGAAATCCTGTTGAGCCAATCTTTTTTGAATGACTTCGTGTCTTCGTTTCCATCGTGTCTTCGTGGCGAAAGCAGCAATTCCAAATTTAGAATCAACAAGGGGTAAGGGGGCGATTTCCCCC
>JALWDV010000496.1 GCA_027036755.1 Anaerolineae bacterium | reverse complement strand
ACATAACGTCACATAACGACAGATAACGACAGACAGCGACACATAACGCCACCTAACGCCAGATAACGCCAAATAACGCCAAATAACACCATATAACCCGAGATATCAGCACATGACACCACATAACACCACATAACAGCCATAACACCACATGACACCACATAAAACCACATAACCTCAAATGACGTCACATAACAATACATAACTTCAGACAACCTAACATAACATCACATAATGTCACATGACGCTACATAACGCCACATAACCCCACAAAACGCCACATAGCGCCAAATAACTCCACATAAAACCACATAACGCCACATAACGCCATATAACGCCACATAACGCCACATATGGCCTCATAACACCACATAGCACCACATGTCACCACATAACACGACATAACACCACATATCACCACATGACACCACATAACACCACATATCACCACATAACATCCATAACAGCACATCACACCACATCACACCACATAAAGTCAATTAGCGACAAATGTCGTCACGTAGCATCACATAACGTCAGATAACGTCATATAACATCACAGAACGTTATGTAACGCCACCTAGCGCCAGAAAGCGCCACATAACGCCTCATAACGCAACACAGCGCCACATTAGGCCACATAACGCCACATAACTCCACATAAAACCACATGACGCCACGTAACGCCACATAACGCCACTGAACGGCACATAACGCCACATAACACCCCATAACGCCACATAACGCCACAGAACACCACATAACCCCTCACAACACCACATAACACCGTATAACACCACATAGCACCACATAACGTCTAATAACGTCAAATGACGTCACATAGCAATATATAACTTCAAAGAACATCACATAGCATCACATAGCGTCACGTAACGCCACATAGCGCCACATGACGCCACATAACGCCACATAACGCCACATAAAGTCATATAACGTCAAATAACATCACATAACGTCACATAACGAGACATAACGACAGATAGCGACACACTACACCACCTAACGCCAGATAACGCCAC
>JALWDV010000495.1 GCA_027036755.1 Anaerolineae bacterium | reverse complement strand
CTCCTTTGCAGGGGAGGGAGCCGCTGGTTGGCAAAGTTTATTGCAGACGGAGAGGTCTTCCCCCCCGCTTGCGGGGGGGAGCGAGGGGGGGCTGCCGCAGCAGAAGCCAAGCCACCGAAAACAGACAGACCACTTTAGCAGTTACAAAAAATTGAAAAAGTTTTGCGCTGCGGCGGAAGTGCGTTCCGTCGCAGGAGGGCGGGCCGCCGTCCATTTACATTCCTCATTGGTGCGCTGCCGCTCATGCGTCTGCTTATTGAACACCACTCATCGAAATCGGAGCTAAACCCATGACCCAACCAGTTCTTCTCTTCCCCGGCCAGGGCTCGCAGGAAGTGGGCATGGGCGCGGACATCGTCGCCCACTCGCCCGCGGCCGCGGCCATCTTCCAGCAGGCCGATGAGATCCTCGGTTTTCCCCTCTCCCAACTCTGTTTCGAGGGCCCGGAAGACACGCTCACCGACACCATCAACGTGCAGCCCGCGCTGCTCACCACGGGCGTGGCCGCGCTGCGAGCCGTCGAAGAGCAGCTCGGACATCCCATCGAAGCCGCGGCCGCGGCGGGCCACAGCCTGGGCGAGTACAGCGCGCTGGTGGCAGCGGGAGCGCTCAGCTTTGCTGATGCGCTGCGCCTGGTGCGGGAACGCGGTCGGCTGATGAAGCTGGCCGGAGAGATCGCGCCCGGCGGCATGGCCGCCATCATCGCCCTGGACACCGACAAAATCGCCGAGATCTGCCAGCAGGCCAGCGCCGAAAGCAATGGGACCGTGGTCATCGCCAACGACAATTGTCCGGGCCAGGTGGTCATTTCGGGCGACGAAGGCGCGCTGAACCGGGCCATGGAGCTGGCCACCGAAGCCAAAGCTCGCAAAGTCGTGCGGCTGGCCGTCTCCATCGCCGCGCACAGCCCGCTGATGGGCGCGGTGCAGGAGGAGTTCGCGGCCGCGGTGGCCCAGGCCCACATCCGCCCGCCCCAATTCCCCGTCATCGCCAACATCACCGCCCAGCCCCTCACCGATGTGGACGCCATCCGCCAGGAGCTGGTGGGGCAATTGCAGAGTTCGGTGCAATGGACCAGGTCGATGCAGTATCTCATCGGCCAGGGTAACGAGACCTTCATCGAATTCGGGCCGGGCAAGGTGCTGGCGGGCCTGATGAAACGCATCGACCGACGTTTCCGCCGCATGCCCGCGGTGGTCGCGTGGGAAGATGTGGAGAAGGTCGCGGCATTGCTGGCGGAATAGATCGCTGGTTGCTGAAAGTTGGCAAATCACGCATTACGTCTCCCCTACGTCATTTCGAGGGAGCGCAGCGACCGAGAAATCCCCTTGCTAACGAGGAGATTCCTTCTCCCCGCGGTCGTCGGAATGACGAAACCAGGGATTTCCATTCGGCGCAGCCTCGGCCGCGAGTCATTTTCATACGTATCGGCGAACTGTCGCTCGTATCGCCTGCCTCGTAAATAGAACGCAGATGACGCAGAAAAAGCTAATCTACAGTGACTATGCAGCTTGCATGTCTGACCGTGAATGATGAAACCGCCGACAGGCGACATGCCAAGACCGTAAAACGTCAAGCGTCAAACGTCACCCTGCTGTAACGATGTCATGGCTCATTGCAGGACGCGTCTTTGGCGATAACCGCCTGACGTTTGACGTTTTACGCATGACGTGGATTGCATAAATGGCCAACGTTGCTTCATCAGGCGTTTTTTCGCTGTGGCCTGTATAGTTACAAAATAAAATCAAAACAATCTGCGAAAATCTGCGTGCATTAGAGGTTTCTGCGTTCCATTTTGACGCAACGCGCATCTCAACCAACTCTCTCACTCCCAAAGGAGCACGCATTCATGTTCGATCTCACCGACAAAATCGCCCTCGTCACCGGCGCTTCGCGCGGCATCGGCGCCGAAATCGCCCGCCAACTGGCAGCGGCCGGAGCCACCGTCATCGTCAACTACAACAGCAGCGAGCAGGCCGCGGCCCAGGTCGTGGCCGACATCGAAGCCGCGGGCGGCAAAGCTGCGGCCATGCAGGCCGATGTCAGCGATTTCAAGCAGGCGAGCGATATGATCAAGGCTGTCAAAAAAGATTTCGGGCGGCTGGATATCCTGGTGAACAACGCGGGAACCACTCGCGACAACGTCATCGCCCTGATGAAGGAAGAAGACTGGGATGTGGTCATCCGCACCAATCTCAAGAGTGCGTGGAATTGCTCCAAGGCCGCGGCCCGGCTGATGATGCGCCAGCGCTGGGGCCGGATCATCAACATCTCCAGCGTGGCCGGGGTGTATGGCAACCCGGGGCAGACCAATTACGCCGCGTCCAAAGCGGGGATGATCGGGTTGGCCAAGAGTCTGGCCAAGGAGATCGGGCCTCGCAACGTCACCGTCAACGTCATCGCGCCCGGCTTCGTCCCCACCGACCTCACCAACTATCTGCTGGAGGACGGAGAGATGGAGAAAACCATCATCGAACACACCTCGGTGCGACGGCTGGGCAGGCCCGAGGACGTGGCCGCGCTGGCCGTTTATCTGGCCTCGGAGGAGGCGGGTTTCGTCACCGGCCAGGTCATCGCCGTGGATGGCGGTTTGTCGCTTTAGGTCGAGACGGGTATACTTTGTTCACGATGAGGCATTGCCGACAATGCCAACACATTCCGGGCGCAAACGCTGCCCAAACAGACATCCGCACCTGGCTGACTGCTAAGGTGGTTTTCGCTTGAACTAACCTGACAGGTTCCTTCGGCAGCGATTCAGAGCCTTGCACGCTTCATTGCTGGCTTAAAAGCGCACATCTTACCACCAAGGTTACGAGAACCTGTCAGGTTCGAGTGGAAAAAGACAACCAACCGGCATACGTTAGCAGTTACCGCACTGGCGAAATCGTTTTCTCTGAGGAGACGAGAGCATCCGCATGAAATCCCAACGACATCGAGCTCGACAAACCGCGCTTCAAGTCCTTTACGAAATCGATATCGCGGATCACCCGCCGGGACAGGCCCTGACCGCCCGTTTGCAAACGTTGGATCCCCCCTTGCCGGACGGCCTCACCCGATTCGTCCAGGAGATCACCGAGGGCGTTATGAGCATTCGCGATCAACTGGATGAGGCCATCGGACGCTTCGCGCCGGAGTGGCCCGTCTCGCAGATCGCGGCCATCGATCGCAACATCCTGCGCATGGCGCTGTGGGAAATGAATTTCTACAACACGCCCACCAAAGTCGTCATCAACGAAGCGGTGGAGCTGGCCAAAGAATTCGGGGCCGAAACCAGTCCCCGATTTATAAACGGCGTTCTGGGTGCGGCCACCCGCAACCAGGCGGATGTCCAGACCCTGCTGGGCTCCTCCCGGACTCTTGTCTCCAGAGGTTGACGGCGTTATGTTCAACATCGGCATGGGAGAACTCTTCTTCATCGTCTTGCTGACTCTGGTGGTCGTCGGGCCCGAGCGTTTGCCCAAGATCATGCGCGAATTCGGGCGCATCGTGCGGCAGATACGTTTGGTGGTCAACGAATTCACCAATCAGTTCGGCGATGAATTGCAGAGCTTTCAGGAATTGCAAGAGCCGATTCAGGAGCTTCAGCAGCTCGCCAACGACATCAATCCCGTCAAGCAGGTGACGAAGATCGCCGTGAATATGGACGCCAAGGCCGACGCCGCGTCAACGGCTCGATCCTCCGCGCCGATAGCCGCGCCCGCAGCCCGAACGAACGACGCTTCTGCGCCGCCAGCATTGGTGAAACCCACAGCAGCATTTCGCTCGCCGCCGCCCAAGACCGCTGATAATCCCATGAAGATCATCGCCCGCGCCAAAAAACGCCGCGGCGATTCAGCGCCAACCGCATCTCGTAACGTTTCATGACCACCGACGCCGAACAGTCGCCACCCGAACCCGCGCCCGCAGCAACGCCAACGGGCCCCGCACCCAAAACGCCCGGTCATCCCCAGCAAGAAGATGCCCAGCCATTGATCGAGCATCTGAAAGAATTGCGCGACCGGCTGCTAAAAGCGACTCTGGCCCTGGTCATAGGCGTGGTCATCGGCCTCTTTTTCGCCAAACCCTTTCTCGAAATCCTGATCTCGCCGCTGCAGGGGGCCAGCGAGCTTCAGCTTCTGAAACCGACCGAATCCATCTTCATTTATCTGAAGGGAGGATTGATTCTGGGCGCTATTGTCGCCAGTCCCTTCATCCTCTACCAGATTTTCGCGTTCATCGTGCCAGGGCTGACAAAACGAGAACGGCGGGGCTTGTATCTGGTGTTGCCTCTGGCCGCGGGGCTTTTCGCCCTGGGCGTGGCCTTCGCCTCCTTCATCGTCCTGCCCTTCACGCTGCGCTATCTCACCACCTTCCTCTCCGATCTGGCCATCAGTCAGTATTCCTTCGGTGAATACATGAACTTCGTGCTCAGCTTCCTGTTCTGGCTGGGCGCAGCTTTCGAATTGCCTCTGTTCATCGCCATTTTGGCCCGCCTGGGCATCATCACGCCCAGGCAACTGCAAAGCACCTGGCGCTATGCGGTCGTCATCGTGGCGGTGCTGTCGGCGGTCATCACCCCCACGCCCGATCCTTTCACTATGTCGCTGGTGATGATCCCCCTGCTGGGATTGTATGTGCTGGGCATCCTCATGGCCCGAGTCGCCTACAAGCCCCGCACATCCTCCGGTGCTGATGGCGCCAAGGCCGACGGCACAGAAAACGACAAATCCTCGTCGAGCGACGATTCATAATCTCGGGATGAGCCAGCGGATTCTTTCGGGATAATCCAGGCCCGCATGCGGTGCATTCCATCGTCGTCTCCCATATCCCTGCGACGTTTTAAGCCCCCAAAGCGCGTCAAGACCTCGGGGCGTGGTGAAGCCTCCGAGGTCTTGACGCAGGCGGGGCGCAAGGCCGCGTTTTCGACCTTATCCCCGGTCTCTGTTGGTTTATGCGAATAGTCGTTCTTTGGCGTAGGCGATCCACGCCTCGAAGTCGGGTTGGTTCCAGTTGGGAGCTTTAACGATGGCTGCGAGTTCATCGGGCGTCAGCGACGCCAGTTTTTCCCACGTGCAAACGCCCGCGTCATACAGCCGTCCCTCATAAACCTTGCCGATTCCTGGCAGATCTTCGATGTCGTCCGGCTCGCTGCCATTCCACAATTTGCCGGTCGTGCCTGTGTCTACAGCCAGTTGGCGCGCCGCTTCCTGGATGGCCTTGATATCGACTCCCTGAAAATCTCGCAGTCCGAATATCTCGGCCAGTCTGTCCGCCGGCGTTATCGCCACCTGCCAGTAGGTGCCGATGCCCGCCTGATAAAGCCTGGTTTCGTAGACGCGGCCGACGCCGTGGATGCGGGCCAGTTTTTGCGGACATTCGGTGACATGTTCCTCGGCGGCCTCGGTCCTGACCGTCGCTATCTCGGCTACCGCCTCTTCCGATTTTTCCGCAGGCGCTTCGGGCGCTGTTCGTCCCTCGATTTCCTCCACGGCTTCCGCCGCCGAGGCTTCTGTAACTACGGGCGCCGCCTTGGACGCGAATTCCTCGGGCGCTAAGTCGGAGGATACGCCCGCTTTGGGCGCTGCAACTGCAGTTTCGACGGCCTGTTTCGTCGCACTCGGCTCCGATTCCACTTCATCGAGTTGATGCGCCAGCTCCTCGACTTTCTCCTGGGCCGAGGTCAGGTCTTTTTCCTTTTCTTTAATTTCCCTCTTGAGCTTTGAGATCAAATCCCGGCAATTTTCATAATTCTTTCGCCCCGAGATAATGCCGAACAATACACCGGTGACAAGTCCGATGATCAATGCTAGCCATGATGACATTTTTGTCCTCCTGTACATAATGCGCGTTGAAAGATGAATACGTGGGAGAATTACGCCGCGACTTCCAGCGCCTGAACTTCATGCTCCAGGCGCTCGCGTTGGTCCTCTACGGAATGGAGTTTTTCCTCTTTTTCAGAAAGCTCTTGCCTGAGTAATTCGACATGCTTCTTGCACGTCTCATAATTCTGACGCACAATGAACACGCCGATAATCCAGCCAGCAATGAGTCCGAGCAGAAGGATGATCCATACAGACATAATGCCTCCTCAAATGTGATGGGTGATGGATGAGCCTTGATAGTTATTATAGCACACCCTATTTTTGCAGCAACAACGGGTTTGACGCGGGGGGCGATCCTCGTCTGGATTGAGAAGGGTGTGTCCGATTTCGGTTGGAAGCGTTTGTCACGTCCGCCCGGCGATGAAGTCGCCGGGCTACAAAACAGCGCCGGATAAATCCGGCTAGCCCCGCAGGGGCGCTGTTGCTAGCCGAGGGACTTTATCCCCCGGCGCTGGCGGCGGGTGCGAAGCGCCCCGTCAATGAATGGATTATTTTAACTTTCCAACTCATTTTGGACACACGCAATTGAGAACCAAGTTGATGATGATTTCATGCGCCGGAGAGGAGTCTGCACACATATCTTTTTCAAATACTTTTCTGCTATACTCGATGTGAGAGCCGCTGACTCTTAATCAGCAGTCCTTTTTCGAGGAGGCTAAAAATGGCGAAAAAAGTGATGACCCTCGCCGAGTATCTTGACAGCATGACTGCACCCGGCGAGCTTTATGAAAAATTGGATGACAACGCGGTGCGCTGTTACGCCTGCGGTCACCGCTGCAAGATCAAGGATGGGCGTCGCGGCGTGTGCCAGGTGCGCTTCAACAAGGGCGGCGCGCTTTATGCGCCCTTTGGCTACGCCGCGGGCATCCAGTCTGATCCCATCGAGAAAAAGCCCTTTTATCATGTGCTGCCGGGCGCTGACGCGCTCACCTTTGGCATGTTGGGCTGCGACATGCACTGCGATTATTGCCAGAACTGGCTGACTTCGCAGGCGCTGCGCGACCCGGCCGCGGGGGTGGCGCCCACGCCCGTCACCCCGGAGGAGCTGGTGGGATTGGCCCTGAGCGCGGGCGCAAAGGCCGTGGTCAGTTCCTACAACGAGCCCCTCATCACCAGCGAATGGGCCGTGGCCGTGTTCAAGGAGGCCCGCAAGCATGATCTCATTTGCGGCTATGTCTCCAACGGCAACGCCACGCCCGAGGCGCTGGATTACCTCCGCCCCTGGGCGCAGATCTACAAGATTGATCTGAAGACGATGAACGACAAGAATTACCGGCGTCTGGGCGCGCCGCTAAAAAACATCCTGGATGGCGTCAGAATGGTGCATGAGCGGGGCTTCTGGCTGGAGATCGTGACCCTGCTCGTGCCCAATTTCAACGATTCCGAGGCCGAAATCCGCGAAGCGGCCGAATTCATTGCCTCCATCTCGCCCGACATCCCCTGGCACATCACCGCGTTCCATCCCGATTACAAGATGACCGATCGCGGAAGCACCCAGGCCCGCAAGCTGCTGCGAGCGGCCGAGATCGGCAAGGAGGCCGGGCTGCACTTCGTCTATCTGGGCAATCTGCCCGGCCGCGTGGGCGAGTTCGAGAACACCTACTGCCCCCACTGCGGCGCAAAACTGGTGGCCCGCCGCGGCTACGTCATCACCGATTACCGCATCACCGATGACGGCAAATGCCCCAAGTGCGGCGTCGAGATCCCGGGCGTGTGGCACAAACGGGCCGCAGACGCGCCTATCAGCCATGGTTTGACCAGTTGGCGCGCCCGCCGCCCCCGGGTCGTCCGGCCCTGAGCCATCATTCTCTTTCCCGCCCTTTTTCTTCGCGGCCCTGCGCTCCCTCGGCTGCGCTCAGGACACGCTTTGCGAGAAACTTCTGTAACCATACAGCTCCCTCTGCAAGACATTTTTACCACTAAGGCACAAAGTCACAAAGACACGAAGAAAATTTTTTATTTTTCCCTTTGTGCCTTAGTGTCCTTAGTGTCCTTAGTGGTTTTTGCCTTGCTATGAGAGGGTACGTGTATAGTTACAAACTTTTTCCTGTTTTTCTGCACCCAGTCCTTGAACCGCACTATCGCGGTGGGGCCGCGATTCCTGGCCCGCATGGCCTGTTCTTCATCGAAGGGGATGGGATAAGGATCGACATCCAGGATTTTTGCGTGAGCATACGCAAGAATCACCTTGAGGGTGGCCAGGGTGGGCGCAGCCAGAAAAATGCCCAGGATTCCCGCGAAGCTGGCTCCGATGACCACCCCCACCAGCACCACCATGGGATGCAACTCCAGGGCGCTGCCCATGATGCGAGGGACAATCAGCACATTTTCTGCCTGCTGGATGAGCGCGTAGGCGACGAGGGTGATGAGGGCGAAGGTGAGATTATCCACGGGCAGCACCGATGAGCCCAGCGTCATGGCCAGGATGACGGCGGGGATGGCAGCGATGATGGGCCCGATGGTGGGCACAGCCTCCATCACCCCGGCGATGATAGCCAACGCCAGGGGGTTTGGCAGCCCGATTATCGCGCCCACCACCAGGGTGACGCCGCCAATCACCAACGAAAGGGTGAGCTGGCCACGGAAGAAAGCGTGCCACACTCGGTTGATGCGATAGCCCAACTCGCTCATCTCGGGCAGATATTCGGGTTTGATCAGCGATTTTGCCCAGGGCTTGAGCTTCCACCCATCCACCGTGATGTAGAATGTGTAAAAGATCATCAAAAAGAATGAGAACAGCAAGGAGAGGGTTCGTCCCACCAGCGATGTCAGCCAGCCTCCCAGTCCGCTGATGACTCCTCCCGCCGCGGTGATGGCTTGCTGCAAATACGCCATGATGTCCTGGATATCGGGCACATAAACCCCGCCTTCGCTCGGGTTGACGATATCGCCCAAATCGTTGATGATGCCGGTCATGTCGATTTTGAACCCGAACAGATTGATGATGCGGGAATGCACTAACCAATCGTTGAATAATTCCAGGCCCTTGACCATCGCCTGCAAGAGGCTGTCAGATAATTGCAGGAATTGTCGCAGGAGCATGGGCAGGAGGATGGCCGGAATAATGATGATGATGGTGATGGCGATCAGCAGGGCGATGATGGCGGCCATCCATCGCGGCATTTCATGCTCATGCAGCCAGTTGACGATGGGTTGCAGCAGATAGGCCAGCAGCGCGGCCACCACCAGCCAGGCCAACGCAGATCGGGCGTAGTAAGTCAGCGCGCCCAGGAGCGCGACGATGCCCAGAATGGCCCAGCGTTTGGTTTCGGGCGACCAGTTGGGGCGGGGAGATGGCGTCGTTGTCGTAGCAGGATGGTTGGTGGGCGTATCGTCCATCGTCTATCGTCTCACATGTCTCACATTGCCGCCGGTCGATAGCGGTTGGTGATGGGCAGGCGGCGATCCTTGCCAAAGGCCCGCACCGTGATCTTCACGCCCGGCGCGGCCTGCCGCCGCTTGTATTCGTTGCGATCCACCATGCGGATGATCCGGGCCACCAGCGCCGGATCGTAGCCCGCGGCCGCGATCTCCTCCGGGCTGCGATCCTCCTCGATGTACATCTCCAGGATGGCGTCCAGGATGTCGTAGGGCGGCAGGCTGTCGGTGTCGAACTGATCGGGACGCAGCTCCGCGCTGGGGGGCTTGGTGATGATGTTCTCGGGAATGAGGTCGCGCCCCGCCTGCTGATTGCGCCAGCGGGCCAGCTCCCACACCAGGGTCTTGGGCACGTCCTTGATCACGGCAAAGCCGCCCGCCATGTCGCCGTACAGCGTGGCATAGCCCACCGCGTTCTCGCTCTTGTTGCCCGTGCTCAGCAGCATCCAGCCGAATTTGTTGGAAAGCGCCATGAGGATGACGCCCCGCAGCCGGGCCTGGATGTTCTCCTCGGCCACGTTGAACTCGGTTCCGGCGAAGGGACGGTCGGGCGGGCCGTTGAGCGCATCCAGCATGGATTGAAAGGGCTTCTCGATGGGCGTGATGAGATAGCGTATGCCCAGGTTTTCGGCAAGCTGGCGCGCGTCGCTTTTGGAATGTTCGGAGGAGAAGCGGGAGGGCATGCTCACCCCCACCACATTCTCGGGCCCCAGCGCATCCACGGCGATGGCTGCGGTGAGCGCACTGTCGATGCCGCCGCTGAGGCCCAGCGCCACCTGGCTGAAGCCGTTTTTGCGCACGTAGTCCCGGGTTCCCGTCACCAGAGCCGCGTACACCTCGCCCGCGGCGTCCGGGGCCGGCGCGATGTGGCTGGTGCGGATGAGACGGGCGTCGGGCAGTCCCCGGCTGATTCCTTCGCCCCGAACGATGTAAAATTCCTCGCCCTGCTCCTCCAGCGCCCGCAGGTTCTCCCGACTCTGGCGATAGCGGGGATCGTGCAAACGGCGGCGGAAGACCTGGTCCAGGTCGATATCCACCACGATGAGAGCCTCCTCGAAGGCGGGCCCCCGGGCCAGCAACGCACCGTCCGGGCCATAGACCAGGCTGCGCCCATCGAACACCAGCTCATCCTGGCCGCCCACCAGATTGCAATAGGCCACGAACGCGACGTTGTCCGCGGCGCGGGTGGCCATCATTCGCTCCCGAGCTGCGCCTTTGCCCCGGGCGTAGGGCGAAGCCGAGATGTTCAGCAGCAGCTCAGCGCCCAGCAGGGCTTGCCACTGGGGCGGCCCGCCCGGATACCAGATGTCTTCGCAGATGCTGACGCCCACCCGGTCGGGCCCCAGCTCGAACAGGGGCGTGCGCTCTCCCGCGCCAAAGTAGCGGTTCTCGTCGAAGACGCCGTAGTTGGGCAGGT
>JALWDV010000494.1 GCA_027036755.1 Anaerolineae bacterium | reverse complement strand
CTCCTTTGCGGGAGAGGGCTGGGGTGGGGGCAAACGATCAGCGGCCAAAGCTGCAAAACTGACGAACGTTGTCTTAAACGTTGGCTCAACAGACCTACCTGAGTAGTTACAAAGCATCAAACGTCAAAACGTGGCGAAGAAGCTCTTTCTGACGTTTGACGCATGACGTTTGACGAAGAATTGTAAAGATCGTTTTGAATGAGAATGAATCACGCCCGAGAATCAAAGGCGTGCGGGCGAAGGAAACGACGCTATTGTAACAAGTTTCGCGGCGCGAGGGAAAAGCGCCCATCACGCCGTTCTGAAACCATCGCGACTTTGCAGCCACAGATACCCCGAGACCGTCATCAGCACGATGATGGCGCCGGCCCACTGCCAGGGCGTTGTCAGGCGCTCGTTCAGCAAAAACCAGCCCAGGGTGATGGTCACGAGCAAACGCAGGGGCATGACGCTGGTGATCAACGCCGGATTGGCCCCGCCCACAGCCGAGACCTGCATGATGTTGCCCAGCACCTGAATGCCGAAGATGAAGCCCAGCGCATAAAACAGGCCCGACCGCGAAGCCGTCCCCCACCGACTCCAATCCTCGCCCGCGCCCACCGTCAGGATGAGATAGGTCAGGGCCAGGGCCAGACTCTGCTGGAAGAGGATCATGCCGCTGCTGGCCTCGCGGCGGCGACTGCGCCGGATCATCTGAAAATAGGTGGCGAGCATGGTCATCGAAAACGCGGCCAGCGCCAATCCCGCCACATCTTTGGGCGAAAAACCCGCGAACACATCGCTCCAATCGGCGATGAGCATCAGCATCGCCCCGAAGGTGGAAAGCATTAGCGCCCGGTAGGTGTAGCGTGGCGTGGGCTCTCCGAAGAACAGCGCGCCCAGAATCGCCACCACGAAGGGCGTGAGCAGATAGATCAACTGCACCCAGGTGGCCCGGGTCATCTCGATGGCGAGGATGTTGGAGATCGAGCGGGCGATGACGAAGAACACCAAAACCCACAGGGCCTTGGAATGAAAAATGAGGCTGAGGATTTCAGTCCACG